>JAJBTR010000240.1 GCA_020860745.1 Lachnospiraceae bacterium
AATTCAAATACACCCTTGTCGAGTCAGACGAACTTTCCATCGAGGAACAAAATGCCGCATTCCGGCGGCTGGAGCTCCCTATTGCTGCGCTGGTTCACAGCGGAGGAAAATCCCTTCATGCCATTGTACACGTCGATGCCGCCAACTATGAAGAATACAAAAAGCGGGTAAAATTTCTCTACGACTACCTGGAGGAAAACGGCGTGCCTATAGACAGACAAAACGGCAACACCTCTCGTCTCTCTCGTATGCCTGGAGTAACACGCAATGGCAACCGTCAATACCTTATGGATACCAACATTGGTCAGAAGTCTTGGGCAGACTGGGTGAATTATGTAAAAGGCCCCTCGGATGGTCTTCCAGACATTGTAACTCTCGCCGATTACAAGGATAATCCCCCAAAGCCGCCGGAGGAATTGATTCAGGGAATCCTGCGCTGTGTGTGTATTCCGGCGTGAGAGCCCCACGTGCACGGGAAAATAGCCCCACCGTCACGCTCAAATAGCCCCACCCTATCGGAGGGTGCCCCACTTTGCTATAATGATAGTGGCACACATAATTGTGTGACTTCTTTATAGTAAGGGGCTGTCAATTTATGGTTGACTACCGAGAAATCTTGAGGCTTACAAGCCTCAAGTACAGCCAGCGCAGTATTGAGTCCTGCGTTGGAAGTTCACGGCACACCATTCGAGCTGTCCAAGAGGCAGCAAAAACAGCGGGGGTTAAGTGGCCTGAGTGTGAGTCCATGACCAACGCTGAACTCGAAGCTGTGCTGTATCCTGAACGTTCCAGTTCCGCATATTCCCCGTATATGGCACCTGACTTTCAGGCGATTCACAGGGAACTTGCGAAACCAGGCGTCACCTTGTCACTGCTGTGGTCTGAGTATTGTGATCGTGCCCGTAGTCAGGGAATGGTTCCGTACATGTATACGCAGTTTACCGACAAGTATCGAAAGTGGGCTAGGCTCACGAAGGCAACCATGCGTATCCAGCATAAGCCTGGCGACGCTATGCAGGTTGACTGGGCAGGGAATACAATTCCTGTGTACGATCCTGTAACGGGCGAGGAATCTAAGGCATTTCTGTTTGTATGTGTCCTTCCATGCAGCTGTTATGTTTATGCAGAAGCCTGTGATGACATGAAAGCAGAGAATTGGCTGGGATGCCACGCTCATGCATACAGCTATTATGGAGGCGTTACTCGGCTCCTCATTCCTGACAACCTCAAGACTGGTGTTGCGTCTAATACACGGTATGAAACAGTTCTCAACCGCAGCTACCAGGAAATGGCTGAGTATTATGATACCGCTATCGTCCCCGCAAGAGTTCGACACCCCAAGGATAAGAGCCTCGTAGAAGGCTCTGTCGGCTTTGCATCCACCTGGATCATTGCAGCATTGAGGAACCAGAAGTTCTTCTCAATTGATGAGGTTAAGAGTGCAGTGTCCGAGCGACCGGAAGTCCTCAACACTATGCCTTTTAAGAAGCGTGAGGGGTGCCGTAGAGATGCCTATCTCAACGAGGAGAAGGACTTTATGAAGCCCTTGCCTTCCAGCCCTTATGAATTAGCGGTCTGGAGTACCGCAAAAGTTGGATATGATTATCTTGTCTCGGATGGGAAGAACAAGTATTCTGTCCCTTATGATCTGATTGGTGAGCGAGTTGACATCCGCCTTACGAAAAACACGGTTGAGGTATTCTTTAAGGGTTCAAGGGTGGCATCCCACATCCGTGAAAAGGGAGTAAAGCGAGACCCCATCATCCATTCTGAGCATATGACTCCAGAACACAGACGGTACTTGAATTACAATGCCGATGATTTCACGACCTGGGCTGCTTCGGTTGGAGAAAAAACCTCTGAAGTCGTTTCCTACTTCCTAAGTAGCGGCAAGGAGGCTGAGCAGGGATTCAAGTCCTGTGCGAGCCTTACTAAATTAGCCAATCGCTATGGGAATGTACGGTTAGAGGCTGCCTGTTCTCGTGTATTGAATATTACGTCCTCTCCTTCCGTTCGGAGTATCTCGACCGTCCTGAAGTCGGTGCGTGATGAAAAATCTATCGTAGCGGCTGCTTCCAAGGATGATAATAGCTATGGAATCACTAGGGGTGCCAGCTATTTCAGTAAGGGAGGCAAGCGGGATGATTGACCAGAGTACCGTTGATTTGTTGAAGGCCATGCGTTTCAGCGCTATGGCAGCTGAACTGGAAAAGCAGCTTGCAGATCCAGGCTCGTATACAGACATTGGGTTTGAAGACCGCATCGCTCTTATGGTGGATGCAGAGTGGGCGCGCCGACAGGCAAACAAGTTGCAGCGTTATATTCGCAACGCCCGCTTTTCAATCCCCTCTGCTACCATTGAGGGCATTGAATATTATGAAGACCGCCATCTGGATAAGGCCGCAATTCTTCGTTATTCCACCTGCAAGTACATTGATGATAACCACCACATTATCCTTAAAGGAGCCTCTGGAAACGGGAAGACCTATATTGCCTGCGCTCTTGGAAATGCAGCTTGCAGGAAATTCAAATCCGTCCGCTATGTTCGTATGCCAGAGTTGTTGGATGAACTTACGCTGGCAAGAGCAGATGGCACGTTTCAGAAAGCCATTAAAAGCTACCGGAAGGTAGACCTCCTCATCTTAGATGAGTGGCTCATCCGCTGCCTCTCCCCGCAGGAGTCCTATGATCTGCTTGAAATTGTTGAGGCTCGTTGTGCTCATGGTTCTACAATTTTCTGTACACAGTATGAAACGCAGGGGTGGTATAACCGGATTAACCCTGATCCGGAAAACGACAGCCCAATTTCAGAGGCGATTATGGATCGTATTATCCACAATGCTTATGAAATCCTGGTTGATGGTAAAGTCTCTATGCGTGAACGTCACGGGCTGAAGAACAGTCAAGGTCCAGAATCTGTTTGACAAGTGATGCGGGGCGCTGCCCCCGAACCCCCGGAGTTTATCGCTTTAGTTTTACCAGGAGAGTGGTATTGTGCAAATCATAGATTTCCGCATAAACGCAAAGAAAGAGTGATACCGTAAAGTACCACTCTCCCGCAAAACCTCATGCCCCGCTCAGGTCGTTCTCCAGCGTTGCCTTATCCTGAGCATGAGTAAACGCATAATTATGGTACTGTGGAATTAGACCGATGTCAACTAGCTGAGTGGAGCTATTTCACCGACAGCATGGTGCAGTTTTGCCGTTAAAGTGGGGCTACTGCTCCGTGACACTGGGGCTATTTCTCCGTGAAGGTGGGGCAATGTCTCCGTGCACGTGTGGCTATTGTTCCGGCATTTGCGCTGGGGGCATAAAATGTTGATTTGTGGTTCGTACAAAGCTGGCAAGAGCTCCTTG
>JAJBTR010000220.1 GCA_020860745.1 Lachnospiraceae bacterium
ACACCATATATATGACACTGATTTTTCTACAATAATAACATTACCTCACTGCATCCTCCAGCAAATCATCTCCATCCGCCGCCGATGTCGCCAGCCGGTCGCACCGCTCATTCTCCGGATGCCCGTCGTGACCTTTCACCCAGTGCCAAGTAACCTCATGCGGCTTCATCGCCTCCAGGAGCCGCTGCCAGAGATCAATATTTTTCACCGGAGACTTGTCCGCTTTTTTCCACCCGCGCTTCAACCAGCCATAAATCCAGTGCTGATTGAACGCGTCCGTCAGGTATTTGGAATCTGAGTATAAATCCACCCGGCAGGGCTTCTGCAACGCTTCCAGGCCTGCAATCGCCGCCATAAGCTCCATGCGGTTGTTTGTCGTCTTTTGATATCCGGCGCTTAATTCTTTCTCATGCAGAGTACCGCTGTTGTCCGTAAACTGCAGCACCGCGCCGTATCCGCCGGGACCGTCCGGGTTGCCGCGGGCCGCACCGTCCGTATAAATTCTTACATGCATACCTGAAACTCCAACTTCTTCCAATATAACTCTGCCAATATAATTCTGTCGTTTATATAAACTTTTCTGCTTGCCTGATTTGTATTTTTGCATTCTCTTCAGATGCCAAAAAAGTCTGGATACTTTAACCATGGGATTACAACAAAAATATCAAGTCCCATTATAGCCTGTAGACACCAAAAAAATCCCAGACACTTCGACGCCGTCCCTCAGAAGCATTACCCACTTCATTCCTCGGATAATCCGATTCACTTACTTCATCCCCCGGATAATCCGGTTCGCTTCCCGGTAAACATCTTCCGGATCCACTCCGATGTCAAATTTCCCATCCTCATAGAGAATCTTTCCGTTCACCATCGTCAGCTTTACATTCTGCTTCCCGCCGCTGTAAACCAGATTTTTCACAATATTATTCTCCGGCTGCATGTTCGGCTGCATGAGATCGATCAGAATTAAGTCCGCCTTTTTCCCTGCCGCCAGCCGGTCGCAGTCCGGCAGATGCATCGCCTTCGCGCCGCCCGCTGTCGCCATGTAAAGAATCCGGTCTGCACTGATGCACTCTGCATCCATCTCCCGCACTTTCGCCAGCGTGGAGGCCAGATACATCTCCTTAAACATATCCAGGCTGTTGTTGCTTGCAGCGCCATCCGTGCCGATCGCCAGGTTAATCCCCTCGTCATAAAACCGCTTCAGAGGTGCAATCCCGCTTGCCAGCTTCAGATTAGAAGCCGGGCATGTCACGGCCGTCAGCCCGCGTTTTTTAAAAATCTCAAAATCCTCATCCGAAAAATAAACACAGTGAAATCCGCCGCCGCCGTACTCATACATCCCCAGCGCATCCGTAATCTGGGTCGGCGTCCTGCCATAGCGCTCCACACACTCCGCCACTTCTTTTGCCGTCTCGGAATTGTGCATGTAAAGCGGCGACTTATATTTCTGCGCCAGCTTCGCAATCCCCTCCATCATCTCCATCTTCGTCGTATATTCCGCATGGAATCCGATAAAAAATGTGGTCAGGTCACTGGTCTCATTCACTTTCAGATAATTCTCTTCCACCACACCAAGGTCGCCGTCGAAGCTGTTGACACCGGAAACCTGCACCGCGCGGAATCCGCAGTCCGCCGCCACCTGCGCGTAAACCGGTGGAAAATAACACATGTCAAAACTTGTCGTGATTCCGCCGGTCAGATATTCCATAATGCCAAGCTGCTCCAACGGGCGGATATTGTCCGTATCCAGCTGATCTTCTTTCGGAAAACACATCTGGTACAGCCACTCCTGCAGCGGCAGATCGTCCGCATAGGAGCGCAAAAATGTCATATACGTGTGTGCGTGGGCATTTTTCAGACCCGGCATCAGGAGGTTACCCCGGCAATCCATCTCCCGCTCCCAGAGGATCATCTCCATGCCAAGGCCGGCAAGAATCTGGTCCGGCTGCTTTCCGTCGCCCACGTAGAGGATACGATCTCCGGAGACCCAGAGCTCCCCGGAGATAATCTCAAAATTTTCCTTCTCATCCAATGTTAATATCTTCGCGTTATAAAATCTGATATTCATTTTCATACTCCTGTAATCTAACTTATGCCATACAGCAATTGGAAGTATCTTTTGTCGCTTTCATCATTTTATTTATCAAAAGCAAACCATTCAGATCCTTACTACATGCCGCTGCGAAAACACAGCATAACCGATTGCTTTTACAACACTTTCGCAATTTCAGCAATACTCTCCGTTACCAGCTTCTGAAACAGCGGCGCCACCCGGTCCGCCGACTCCTGCACCTCCGCATGGGTCAGCGGTTTCTTCGAAATGCCTGCCGCAAGGTTGGAGATACAGGAAATCCCGCATACTTTCATCCCCATGTGATTTGCCGCGATGGCCTCGCATGCCGTACTCATTCCCACAGCATCTGCACCGATTGTCTTACACATGCGAATCTCCGCAGGCGACTCGTAGTTCGGTCCGGTCAGCTGGATATATACGCCCTCTTTCAACGGAATCTGCAGCCTGTCCGCCGCTGCCCGCACGGCATCCTGGAGCCCGGAATCATAGATATGGCTCATATCCGGAAAACGCACTCCCAGTTCGTCCGGATTCGGTCCGATCAGCGGCGACGGCACAAAGTCAGAAATCTGATCTGTGATCAGCATCAGGTCTCCCGCATGCATGCCATCCTGAATGCCGCCGGAAGCATTGGTCAGAAACAATACCTTCGCCCCCATCATCCCCATCAGGCGCGTCGGAAGCACCACATCCGCCATGGAATATCCTTCATAATAATGTACTCTTCCCTGCATGATCACCACAGGAATGCTCTGCACATAACCAAAGACAAAGCGGCCTGCATGTCCCGGAACAGTGGAGGTCGGAAATCCCTCAATTTCATGGTAATCCAGTACGGCTTCAATCTCAATCCGATTTGCATAGTCCCCCAGGCCGGAGCCAAGAATCAGGGCAATCTCCGGTTGGAAATCTGTCCGGTCACGAACGCTTTTCAGGCATTTTTCAAGCTTTTGGTATATCTCAGTCATACAGAGTCCTCCTTGTGTATCAGCCATTGCTTGCGCTCATAATAGCATAAAACAAATCGCTGTACAATCTTTTTGTTTCCGTCTCAAATCCCGCCCGCCTCATATCACCCGTAAAAATTACAGGCAAAACAGCAATTACAGATCTGCGCATACGGATAGAGGAGGCAAAAGCCTCCTCCCGATTTGTTGCCTTAACGCAAGAGCTCCATTCATATTCTTTTAACCCCGATCTCATCAGGTAATAATGCAGACCAGCCCTCCGTTGCTGTCATTGACAATTTTCTGCATGGTATCCTGC
>JAJBTR010000394.1:0-2644 GCA_020860745.1 Lachnospiraceae bacterium
GTATCTATATTTTCCTTTTCATTCTGTATAACCCCAACTGCAGTTTGTAAAATTGCATTTGATATATCTGCCCCTGTCACACCCTCTATCTCACTAAGTACATCCACCATATGTTCCCTACTTTCTATTAAAGGAAGTTTGGGCACTAAATAATGTCTCCATAAACATTTTCTCAATTCCAAATTGGGCAAATCGAACTTTATATGTGTCATAATACGTCTAAAAAAAGCTGTATCATAGTTCTTAACAAAATTCGTTGCAAATAAAGCAATCCCCTCATATTCATCCAATAATTTCAGCAAAACATTTCTCGTCTGATTCACGCTCACATCCGTAGCGTTGTGCATTTCAGTAACTCTTTTTGATAATAGTGCATCTGCCTCATCAAAAAAAGAACAGCATCTGTTTTTTGAGCAATCATGAATAAATCCGCCAGATTTTTCGAAGTTTCCCCAACATATTTTGATTCTATATCTGCATAATTGACCACTAATATCTTTTTGTTCAGCTTACTGGCCAAAGCATGAGCCGACATCGTTTTTCCAGTACCCGACTCCCCATAAAAATTCGCCGTTATACTTTTTTTGTTCTTCATTACACACGCAAGACCCCAGTCATCATATATTTTTTTCTTATATCTTTCCAGTACAGCCAATTTATCTAATTCATCTCGTGTATCAGATGAAAGGATCACATCATCAAACGTATATTTTGGCAGAGAAATATCAAAATTTAACCGTAATGACTGTTCTGGTTTTTCTGTTTTTTCTATAGGTTTAGGATTAATTGGCATTCAGACCACCTCCACTATGTATGATCTATGCTATCTATATACTCCCCCTGGCTCCGCAGCCACATCTCTATCCCGCTCCCAAACACTTCCGTCGTCACAACATACACCCCATCCGCCTCCGACACCACCTGCGCCGTTGGCAGCCGATCCAACACTGCATCGATATCTGGTCCGGAGTACCGGAACTTCACTCGTTGCAAGCGTCCGCCGTACATGAACTGAACCCGTTTCCGGAACTCTCCTTCCTCAAACCGCTCTGCATAAGAAACAGAAAAATGCTCATCCAGAACTTCCACATCCTCCAGCCGATCTATACGATAAATCGTCGGGAACGGATCGTCCGGATTCTGGAACGCTTTCTCTTTGTCAATATCCTCGATAAACGCAGTCAGATAATAATAGAACTCGGAGAACATCACGCCCACCGGCTTGACCTTCCGCACAACTTCCTCGTTGTGTTTCAGTTTTTTATACCGAATCTGAATATACCGCTGTTCCATGACCGCTCGCTCCAATTCCCAGATACTGTCGAGCAGCTTTTTCCCGTGATGCAACTCATTGTAATGATGGAGTTCGTTGCTGATATAATTCCTGACCAACTTCCGATCCTCACCTTCACTGCAGGTATTGATCAATTTATGGATGATCGGAGCCATCTCTTCCGTTACTAGCGATCTGCTCTCCAACAGCACCTTACACACCGCCAGCAACTCCTTCGGTTGTAAATGCTTCTGGATTTTTGTCTGCAGACGATAACCCCCTGCCTCCCTGTCATAAACAATCTCCTGTATCTCACCGGTTTCTGAATTCTGGTTTTTCAGGAAATTCTGGATATCTGAAATGTCCCTCTGGATTGTTCTTGGATTTACACCGAAAGTATCGCTTACCTCTGTTTTGCTGACAGTGCGTCCCTCTTTCAGCCTCGAATAGATAGATAAAATTCGTTCCGATTTGTCTTCTGCGTCATGCTTCATAGCCATACCTCACTCTCAATTTATATCCCTACTATAAAGCATCATGTAGACATATATTGTCACCGGCCCATTTTCTTCTTAAAATCTCACAGGCATTTTATGTAAAATCAGACCCTTCTTCCGATTCGATGACACCTTTCGTCATGCAACGACATTTTTTGTCAAAATGTCCTGTAACAAGACAATATTTTTCGTCTCTTAGTATATCATCATTTTTGTCCTACCACAAGACAGAAAGGAAATTCTATGGCACGTATTATCGAAGGCACGAAAAATAATATGACTGGTGAAAAAATAAGACAGCTGCGCAAAAAACAGCATCTCAGCCAGCAGGATTTAAGCGCCAGGCTTGAAACCTATGCCATATACATCTGCCGTGGCTCCATTTCCCGCATTGAAGATGGCAGCCGAACCGTGACAGACATAGAGTTCTATGGGGTTTCACAGGTTCTCGGGTGCCAGATCACAGACTTTTTCTAATAAAACCATTTCTCCATTAGTATTTCCCGTCAACATTCTTCATTTTAAATATTTCGCTTCACTGATAAATCATATTTTTCCTGTCCTTTCCACTGAATTATATCAGTTTCACATTGTATTTGCAAATATATACATTGTAAATGCATATACTCAAATTGTTTATTAATAATTCGCTTATCACTAAACTAATCTTGAGGTGAAACAGATGGATTCCCGACGAAAACTCGAATTGAAAATGATTGGCCTGAATATCGCCTATTACCGTAAGCTGAAAGGATTTACCCAACTGCAGCTTGCAGAAAAAGCGCAGATCAGCCGCACGCATATGAGCAACATTGAGGCTCCGAATATGCCTACGACTCTTTCACTTGAAACTTTATTAGATATTGCTGACGCG
>JAJBTR010000394.1:2654-3331 GCA_020860745.1 Lachnospiraceae bacterium
CGCGCTTGAAATACCTGCAGAAAATTTGCTGCATTTTAGCGGCTCCGCAATTACTTCAGCTTATTAACCCGTTATCATGAAATGAATGGTTTTATTTCTTTACCATTTCACGCAAACCCTATTTCTGAGACGTATGGCGGTGGAGTACAATACTCCACCGCCGCTGGAATTATAAATAATATTGACTGCTAATCTTTGTCTTGTACACATGGGTATATCTTGCAAGTGTCAAGCACTTCTTTACATCTACCGGAATCACTCGATCCTATAACGATTTATGCCATATGGTGCTGTTTTTGCATAAACTAACATATTGCACGCCGTGCAATACATATCCGTTTTCGTTATCATATTATAGAAGATCAATATTTTCTGAAAATTCATATCCACAAAATTATTCCTGTTATTGATACACATCCTGACACCGGCTTCTCTCATTCCGGGGCCGCAATCCAGCACAACCGGCATGAATTCTACGTTCTTATTATTTCTTGTAAAAATCTCCTGACATTACCACTCTCCCATAATGACAGTCTGTCCATCATCCGGTGATTTTCCAAAAATGCCATTACCTTTATCAAACCACGGTATAATATTGCGATGAAACATAATTCTGAAAAATATAATATCTTCTATACCGATCATAATGCCATTTTTATAATCAGAAGCATCTTCTA
>JAJBTR010000386.1 GCA_020860745.1 Lachnospiraceae bacterium
ATAATCCTATCCTGAAATGGTGCCTGACGAATACAGGCGTTCAGACCGACCGGAATGTTATAGCCGAGCCTATCTGACCGCCAATAGCCGAGCTAATCTGTCCGGTAGCCGGGGCAATTTGCCCTGACTGCCGGGCTTATTTGTCATAAAGATGTCGAAATAGCCGAGCTAATTTGTCCATGCTGTGTTATAATGGAATCACTACTTTTCGGGTTAGCGCATCGCTCCCGGGAAAACAAAAGCGATAAACCCAATTCTAAAAATTTGGAAGAAGGTAAAAGTGAAACGGCACCCCTTTCGGCCATGAGTGTGCTCGCACCACATTCATGACCAGGATGCCGTTTCTGACTTCACCAGTCATGATTATTATAACACAATATGGCTACAAGCGCAAGGGAGGAAGAATCAAGATTCTCAGCTATGAAGATTCATGCTGCCCTATTTGCGGAGGGCGTCTCAAGGTTCATGGAACGTGTAACCGCAAGGCGTGGACGCCGGCAGATAATTCGGATAACTCCGATATAGTACAGGTTGAATACAGTCTGCGTATTCTGGAGTGTACCCAGTGCGGAAAGACTCACCGGGAGTTACCGAATGAGCTTGTTCCGTATAAGCGATATAGCCTTTCACTGATCTGTGAAGAAGTTGAAGAACAAAATTACACCTGTGACACCAGTACCATGCTTCGGCTGAAATTGTGGTTAAACTGGTTTATTTGTTATGCTTAGGCAATCTTGAATAAGCTGGTATTAGAGGGTGTCTATTTGCGGACAGATCTCACCGGCAAAAGTCTCACTGACAAGCTGGCCTATTTTGTCCGTGTGGTGGTAAACAGTGGTTTTTGGATAACAGCATCGTTCGGTCATGACTGACCTGGCGCAGTGCGCTATACTGGTTTCATCCTAAAAAAACAGGTGGGGGAATCATATGGCTACAAAGGATCAGAAACGTGCCTCTGATACGGCTGATGAGCGAATGAAGCTCGTTGCACCGCTGCTCGACCCAAATCCGGATAAAAATGAGCTGCAGAAACGCAAGATGGAAGTTTGTGAGTCAGGCAACGTGTCCCTTCGGACTCTAAACCGATATCTCCAGGCTTATGAAACCGGGGGCTATTCAGCTCTCATTCCACAAGGGCGCAGCAGTACGGGATTTAAAATCCCGGATGACCTGGTGGAGGCAGCTATTCAGCTCCGACGTGAAGTGCCGGAACGCAGTATCCCCACCATCATTCAGATTTTGGAATTAGATGGTAAAGCACCGCCCGGATTTCTAAAGCGCTCCACATTGCAGGATGCGTTGTCGCGCAAGGGCTATTCAGCATCAATGATGAAAATCTACACGGATGCAGGATATGGCTCCCAGCGTTTTCAGCGTACACATCGTAACGATTTGTGGCAAGGAGATATTAAGTACGGTCCAGTAATCAGGATTAACGGAGAAAACGTGCAGACGTACCTCTCCTGCTTGATTGATGATTGTACACGGTATATTGTCCACGCT
Source organism: Lachnospiraceae bacterium (assembly GCA_020860745.1). Lineage (GTDB taxonomy): Bacteria > Bacillota > Clostridia > Lachnospirales > Lachnospiraceae > Eubacterium_I. The sequence goes on from JAJBTR010000386.1 coordinate 1,504, forward strand.
GAGTTTTATGGAAATATGGAACAGGGCATTGTGGAGGACACGCTGAGAAAGGCGATTAAGAAGGCCGGAGTCCCCAGACGGCTCTATTTTGATAACGGCACAGTCAATACCGGACACATTGGATGAAACGTGCCTGTACACTGCTTGGCATCCGGCTGCTGTATGCAAAGCCTCGCAATCCCCAGGGGAAGGGAAAGCAGGAACGGTTTAACCATACCGTTGACTCATTTCTCGCAGAAATTGCTGTGAAGACACCGAATGATCTTCGTGAGCTTAATATGCTTTTCGATGCCTGGCTGAGCGAGTGTTACCTTACCAAAACTCATAGTGTCATTGGAACGACCCCTGAGATTGCGTTCAAGAGTGACTCTATGCCTTTGCGTTATCCCGAACCTAACTTGATGGCACGGGCATTCCTGCGCTGTGAGCCACGCCGAGTAGATAAGAGCGGAGACATTAGCTTCTGCGGGAAAAAGTATGATGTAGGCATTACTTACGCTGGACAGAAGGTAGATGTCATCTACGATCCTGCGGATATTACTACGATTACGATTGAGATACCTGATGTAGAACCTTTCCGTGTGCAGGAGACTCAGGTTGGAGAGCACGTTAAGCCGAAGCCAAAGCGTGAGAAGCCGGAACGGGTTCCTGTAGAAAGTTCTCGCTTGTTGGATGCAGTGACGAAATCCAAACAACAGAGGGATGTCCGTAAGAAAACAGCCATTTCCTATACCGCAGAAATTGAGAAAGAGTGAGCGCCTGTGTATGAAGATTTCTTTTCAATGAAAAACAGACCATTCTGCCGTGGAATTCCTGTGGATGAACTGTACAGTGACCGTGATACCGATGAAATCCTCAACAGACTTAAGTATGCCGGAAAGAACCAGCTGTTTGCAATTTTAATAGCTGAGCCTGGCATGGGCAAAACTACAATGCTCCGACATCTAAAGGCTGATATGGAGGGAAACGAATATGCGGTTTTCTACCTCTCTGATTCAAAGATGACACCCCGCAGCCTTTACAACAGTCTGCTGGAGCAGCTGGGATGTGAACCGGAATTTCAACGCATCGCTGCACGGAGATGTTTGCATCACGAACTGGAGGTGCTGCGCGGTGTTGCCCACCAGAAAGTGATTGTCATCGTTGATGAAGGCCATTTGCTGCCGAAGGAAACGATGGAAGAAATTCGTTTCCTGCTAAACTACAAAATGGATTCGGAAAATCCACTTTCCCTGATTATTTCCGGGCAGACTGAATTGTGGGATAAACTCAAACGGCAGACGTTCCGTGCAATTCGGCATCGTGTAGATATTGAATGCTTTATGCTTCCATATGATTACTCGCAGACGAAGTCATATATTGAACGTCAAATACAATACTCAAAGCACGAAGGGCCCATTTTCTCAGAGAGTGCAATGCAGCGAGTCTACGAATTTTCCGGGGGAAATCCAAGGCTGATTAACCGAGCCTGTACCCAATCCCTTACCTACGCCTACCAAAGCCGTCTCAACATTGTGGATGACCGCATGGTAGACACAGTCCTTGAGGCAGAAGTCTCACAATAAAACCATGGGCTTTTACCCACGATGGAGGATAGAGCAACGCTGGGGAGCGACTCGAGCGCCTCGTGGGGTTTTGCCGGGAGCGATGCGAAAGCGTCGCTCTTTTTTTGACAAATTACGTCGGCTATTTTGGGACAGTGAAGCCCGGCGGCGATGGACATATTAGCTCGGCTGTTTTATGTCATTTAGGGGCGGCGGCGACACGGAACGGCAATATTGTACCGATAAAGAACCAAAGCCCCAAACAGCGTATAGACG
>JAJBTR010000063.1 GCA_020860745.1 Lachnospiraceae bacterium
TTCTCATATAAGGTCCCGGGGTTGTCACCAATTCTTCGAATCCTTCTTTTACAACATCATCGATGTAAACCTTCTTGGAAACAATGCAGGAAATGTCCATCTGTTTTGCAATAATCTGTTTGATCACCCGCTCAAAATCGTAGTTGTAGCAGAGAGATCCTACAATCTTCTTTTCGGTATTTGAAATCGTGATAAAGTTCACGCCCGAAACACACATATAGTTCGCAATCATGCAGACAGTTCCTCTGTTATGAATACAGTCAATCGACAACTGCGGGGACATCTCATTTCCGATGGTCTCAAAGCATACATCAAATCCGGATCCTGTGATCTCCTTTGTTTTTGCTCTGATATCGCACTCATTCGGATTCCATACATCTGTCGCACCGGCCTTTTTCGCAATCTCAATTCTTCTCGGATCGACTTCCACACCGTAAACTACGCTGGCGCCAGCTGCTTTCGCACACATGATCGCAGATACGCCTATCGGTCCGCAGCCAAGTACCAGAACAGAATCGCCAATCTGCATCTGGGATTGACGCACCGCATGCATGGAGACAGCTACCGGCTCCACAGCTGCCGCTATATCAAAAGGCATATCGTCAGGAATTTTGTTCATACGATCTGCTCTGAAATTTACATACTCAGCCATGGCTCCGTCAATATGCAGGCCATAGAAACCGATATTTTCGCAAACCTGATACTGACCTGCTTTGCACATATCGCAATCATCATCCGTCAGGCAGCAATCGATCGAGACACGGTCACCCACCTTGACATTGGTCACACCCTCGCCAACTTCAACAACTGTTCCCACCGCTTCATGGCCAAGCGTAATCGGCGGCAGTTTTCCCTGTCCAAGCGGATGGGGTGTCTCTGTGGGAATATACTGCGGGCCGTTTGCATACTCATGGACATCTGTACCGCAGATTCCGCAGAACGCAACTTTCACCTTCGCCCAACCTGCCGGCGGCGTGGGCGGCTCCGGAACATCCACTACTCTTACATCATGATTACCATACCACTGTGCTGCTTTCATTATTAAATCCTCCTTTATGTAATTTTTAAGTACTTATGAAGTTTTTATATAATTCTGCCCATCGCATCAAATAACGCGCCGGAAACCTCTCTATTTTATGAACAGATTACTCAATCCTAAAAATTCAGGTTTGAACAGCAGGTTTACGCCGAGAGTTCCAAATGCAATTGCCGTGGCAGGCGGATCGCAAAATGAATTCGATGCATGGTTTAAAAATAATCTTGCACAAAGCTCCTGCAACAGCCACATCAGCATGCCGGCTATCACAGCGGCCACCACACTTCCCGTGTACACCGCTACCAGAGCAGGTACACTACATTGGGAATGCCAGGATGGAACATTTGCAAAATTCTTATTACTGAAAAATGCCGGAAGCAGTGAAAAGATAGCGCATGCCCATCCAATCAGCACAGCGCAGGACTGTATCGTCCCGGCTTCGACCATTCCGCTATCTACCAGCGGTTGTAACGCCGCAATCATTTTGATCGCTATCGCCCCAAACAAACCGCCGCAGCATCCACCAAATACCATCGCTCTCGGGAAATTTGTGGACTGATTTGCCTGCCATGCAATTCTTCCGTTATCTGTCTTTAGCAAGCCAATTTCACGAATAGAATCTTTGCTCCCCAGAGGTCCCTCTTTTGTAAAAATCGCCCGCGCAAGAATACAACTGGCAAAAATCGAAAGGCCCATGCCATCAAATTCCTTTAATCCTGGAACCATGATAATGACATTATAAATAACCCAGTTTACACATCCGCACAGACCTCCCACAACCAGAACATCCCACGATGTAGCGATCAAAGGGCTGCAAATATCTTTACCGTTTCCTGTCGGATGGTTTTTACGTACCCCCGCGGAGTATGCAGACGCCAGAATCGGAACAAGAAAGCCTCCCAGATGCGGACCAAAGAACGGGCCAAGCGCAATCTGATTTAAAATAAAATCGGATCCGCCTGCGGTAACCACGCCAATTCCTACAATAATCAACAGTGCACAGAGCACTACGGACCACAGACATCCAAGAGCCGTACCTATCACGCTCCCAAAAAAGACTACTGCAAAAGTCTCAAAACTCCAAGTTGCCATAATTCCTCCTTTCTCATATGTTTTTTCATTCATTTCATCAAGTTACAAATGTGTCGACACGTCGCCAAAACCATTGTTGATTTTGATGAACTAATACTAACACCAAGGCTTTCTTTCTGTCTATTTCCAACAATTCACACCAGCTTTGAAAATATTTCAAACAAAAAAACATCCAAAAAGTTTTGATACCTTTTCGGATGTTTTTATTACTATTTTATTCTTCCACAAACTCAGTGATAAAATCACGAAACTCTCGCACCGGAGGCGGCATATAGCGTTTGCCGTTCCAGATCATGTACTGGTTTCTATAGGGAATTTGATCTTCCTGAAATGGAATCGCTATCACCTGATCTCCGGGTATTTCCAGGCTTACAGGAACCAGTGCAATACCAAGTCCATTGCTTACCATACGCACAATCGCAGTATCATCAGAAACCTCAAAGGCAACTTTTGGATTAAATCCCGCCTCCTTGCACATCTTTCGAAATATATAGTTAATTCCTGAATTAACATTTTTATAAGTGACAAACTCTTCCTTTGATAATTGTTCGAACTCTACACGGGAAACTTTTCCCATTTGGTATTACCCGCAGGTACAATCAACACCAGTTCTTCCTGCATCAAAAGCACTTTTTCAATATCCGCGTACTCTCTCTTTTCTACTTCATAGTCACCGCAAAAACCAAGATCGGAACTTCCCGAAACTATATTTTCCAGAATTCTGTTGGTAATATGATAATCTATTGTGAATTCTACATTAGGATATCGGCTTTTGAATTCACGAACTTTATCCGGCAGATAATCAATGCACATCGTATAAATACCGTCTACTCTTACCCTTCCGCTGACGGAATTTATCAATTCATAAATTTTCTGAAGACCCACATCAATACTTGCATACGCCTCTGTAAGACACTCATACAATATCTTCCCGTAGGAAGTGAGATATGAATTTCTTCCTTTGCGTTCAAATAGCGGAATTCCAATCTCTTCCTCTAAAGCATGTACAGCCTTATTTAACGCGGACGGCGTAATATAAAGTTCTTTTGCGGCATGAGAAAAATTCTGATACTTTGCAATTTCATGAAAATAAGACAGATTTTGCCAGTTCATAATGCCTCCTCATCAAATTATATCACTCCCTATTGTGTCAAGCATAAAATGCTTGATTTTTCAATGTTTTTTCAGTAT
>JAJBTR010000002.1 GCA_020860745.1 Lachnospiraceae bacterium
AATCATGAGATGGCGATACACAGTAAATCCTGATTTCTGCAAACCTGCTTCACAGAATTCCAACAATAACTTGTTCTGGAATACTCCCCCACTTAACGCACAGGAGGTAATTCCGGTTTTTGCGGAAATTTCGCAGCATCCGTCGACAATCTGTTCCGCCAGGATTTTATGGAAAAAATATGCCAGTTGGCAGGGATCTTCCCCTGCCAGGCGTTGTTCAATCACAAACCGAACCAGATCATCTGTGGAAAGCAGTATTCTGCCTTCTTTTTCATCTCCGAAAGCTTTATTCCCGAAATCCATCTTTTTAGCGTTTTCTTCAACGCTATTTTCGCTGTCTTTCTCTGCGCATCCATTTATACTTTTCACAATGTCATCAGGAAAAACACAATTAAAATCTGTTTTATCATTGATGTCTTCAGAGTTCTTTATCATTTCAGAGTTCTTTGTTATGTCAGAGCTTTTTATCATTTCGGAGCTCTTTGTTCTTCTTCTCTCAATATACTCCTCCGCCCGAAACTGCAGCGTTGTGGATGCCTCCCCCTCAAATGTCGAGCTTTTTCGAATACCGAGAATCGCACTGACAGCATCGAAAAGCCTTCCGGCGCTGGTCGATACCACCGTGTTAATATTTTTCTCCGCCATCTGTCGATAAAGCTTCTGCATCTGAGAATCACACAGATCTAACCGTTCCACAACCTCCGCAGCCTTTTCCGGTAAATACAGTGCGTTTATCATGGAAACGGCAATCCTCCAACCCTCTTTCGCCGAGGCGTCGCCGACAATCTGCAAAAATGGCTGTATGCTGCCGACCCGTTCAAAATTCAGATAATCACAGAGCAGCAGCTCGCCGCCCCAGATTGTCCCGTCCGTCCCATACCCGGTGCCGTCAAAAGAGACGCCGATCACTCTGGTCTGCGGCGGCAGATTATTTTCCGCCATGCAGGATAAGATATGTGCATAATGGTGTTGAACCTTGAGTACAGGAACTCTCTGTGCGTTCCATTGTTCATCTTCTTCTGACAGCATCTGTGCTGTCGACTGTTTATCTTCTTCTGACGGCATCTGTGCTGTCGGCTGTTCATCTTTTTCTGACAGCATCGGTTCCTGTTGCTGTACATCTTCCGTTGACTGTTTCTGTGCAATCGGCTGTTTTTTCACCGGAGAACACATATGACCCGCCGCGTATTCCTCAGCCACTGTCGTCGTATTATAGTTCGGATGCAGGTCGCAGACCACAATCTCCGGCTTTGCCTCCAGAAGCTCCTCCATGCGTGTGATGGATTCTGTCAGTGCCTGCACCGTGCGCACATCCGCCATGTCGCCGACATAGGAAGATGGATAAAACAGCTGGTTTTTCGCGATGCAAAACGTGTTTTTCAGTTCGCCGCCGACCGCCAGAATCTGGCCCGTCCATTTATCATTTATCATTACGGAAGGATTGTGAACAGCAGTAACGCGGTTCGCATCCGTAGTATTTGAAATCTCCTTTTTTCCTGACAATATAACGCGGTTTTTCAAGCTGCTGACAGTATTTCTGTCCGTTTCAGGAAAATCCATCATCACCGGCAACGGCGCATATCCTCTCGAGCGGCGGATCATATAAGGTTCGCCGTGATAAAAACTCATCACCGAGTCGTCGGCCCGCAGACGTATTCTGCGATTGTGGGACATAATGATATCACAAAAGCCACTCAGCTCCCGCACCGCATCCTCATCCGTCCGGCAGATCGGCGCCCCCGACACATTGCCGCTGGTCATCACAAAACTGTCGGCCGTCATCTGCACACCGTCATTATAAGAAAACAGAAGCATCTGTACCGGCGCGTAGGGAAGCATTACCCCGACCTTTGGATTGTCCGGAGCTACGGAATCAGCCAGATGGTTCCCCTGTTTTTTCCTCAACAGGATGATGGGTTTTGCATGACCGTCCAGAATTTCCTCCTCTGCGGCGGAAAGCTCACACTGTGCATGAACGGTCTTTAAATTCTTCATCATGACCGCAAAAGGCTTGGCCGGGCGGCCTTTCAGCTGCCGCAGACGACTCACCGCCTCCTCGTTAGCGGCATCGCAGCAGAGATGAAAACCGCCGATGCCTTTGATTGCAATGATTTTACCCTCCAGAATTGCTTCCCGGACAAAAGTAATCGCCTCGCGTCCCCGCTCTTTCCTGCCTATGAGATATACTTCCGGGCCGCAGTCATTGCAGCAGACCGGCTGCGCGTCGTAGCGTCTGGTTTCCGCATGCGTATACTCAAACGCACACTCCGGACACATGGGGAATTCCTTCATGCTGGTCCGTTCCCTGTCATAGGGCATTGCGTCTAAAATCGTCAGGCGGGGTCCGCAGGCCGTGCAGTTGATAAACGGATGCATGTATCTTCGGTTTTTCGTGTCAAACAATTCCTCCCGGCATTTGGGGCAGGTAGCGATATCCGGCGAGACAAAGATGTCGCCTTCTTCCCGTTCACTCTCGATAATGGAAAACTGATCATACAACATGTTCATCGGATTGTCTGGACAGTCCGCATCAGGGGAGCATTTCATATCCCTGGAATTACAGATTTCTGACACATCAATTTTTAAAATAGCGGAGCGTTCCGGCGCCTCATGCTCCAGCGCATATAAAAAATCCTTCTGCTGCGCTTCAGTTCCCTGCGCGAAAATCTCAACATAGGACCCCTTATTTGCCACACTTCCCGTGACGCCGGTTCTATCTGCAATTCTGCTCACAAATGGGCGGAATCCTACTCCCTGGACAATACCATAGACACGGATATGCTTCGTGGTAATTTCTTTTAAGTTAATCTCTCTCATAAAATCCGGAATATTGTTCGTTGTTTTCATTTTTACAGTGTCATTCATATTCCATATTCCTTTTTCAGATACCTGATGCAATGCTTTTTCTTACAAATATTCAGAAATCATTTTGGAACAAACTGCCGGGAAAAATCCACTTCACGAGAAAAAGTATCCACAGGGCAGACCTGTCGCAGAACGACACTTTTTTAAGTTGAGATTGTTCCGGAGACTGCAAAATGAGGGCACTCCACAAATTGTCCCTGGAAGCCCCGCAGCGCACGCCGGAATCTGGCATCGGCAACGATCGCGTCAAAATTGCCTTTCTCAACATAAGAGACAAACGCACCCTCCCGCTCAAAAAAAACATCCTGCGGTTCTTTCAACTGCGGCACCTGCATAAACCAGGAGCCGCATATGATGTTATTTATCTCTTTTTCATCAGAGCACTCTTCGAA
>JAJBTR010000191.1 GCA_020860745.1 Lachnospiraceae bacterium
CTGTTACATTTCAATAACTGCTGACTCGTAAAAACTATTTTTACATAACCTTCTTATGAATCATTTGCCGAACGGCGATCATAACTATGCCGCGGTAATGCATATACTGCAGTACCATACAGAGAACAGAATTCTCCGAGAAGTGATTTCATTATAAGATATTTTGTCTGAAATTACAATCCGGATTTTCCGAATGATTATCCGGATTTTTCGAATCATCAGAAAGAATACCCGCCCAGGATACCAGATAATATGTCCCAAAAGCTCACTTTTTTAGCCGGAATTGGCAGTCAGGCAGACGGAAGGACCCTCTTTGTAGAGAGAGGGTGCAACCATATAGATGCACCCTCTCCGGAATATGAACAAATTCTACCTCTCTACTACAGATTTTTCCTATTATAATACACCATCTCCTCAATCCGCAGCAGCTGATTGTACTTCGCTGTCCGCTCGCCGCGGCAGGGCGCGCCAGTCTTGATCTGTCCGCAGTTTAACGCCACCGCGATGTCCGCGATGATGGCGTCCTCCGTCTCCCCGGAGCGATGGGATACGATCGTCTGATACCCCGCCCGCTTTGCCGTGACAATCGCCTCAAAGCTTTCGGTGAGAGTCCCGATCTGGTTGACCTTGATCAGAATGGCGTTGGCTGCCTTTTTCGTGATTCCCTCCTGCAGGCGTCTGGTATTAGTGACAAAAAGATCATCCCCTACCAGTTGAATCCGGTTGCCAATGCGCTTCGTCATCTCGATCCACCCGCTCCAGTCATTCTCGTCCAGACCGTCCTCAATGGAAATAACAGGATAATTTGCAATCAGTTTTTCATAGTATTCGATCATCTCCGCTGTAGTACGATGTACGGAAATAGAAATGGTATCCGCCAAAGAGCCGTTGGTTTCCACTCTCGGAAGTTCCAGCTGCGGAGTCTGCAGAATTTCACGGACGCTTCCACTCTCGCACTGGGTCCCGACCGCCATCAGTTCCGCTTCCTTTCGCCGGCTCTCGCCCGGGAAATCATAGAGCGCGGAGTCTTTATTGTAAAGCTCGCTGGCCGCCACATCCAGTGCAAAGGCAATCTGTCTGCCCGGCTCATACCCGGCCTCCGTAACCGCGCGCATCAGGTAATCCAGCGCTTCCTCCGTATCCTTAAGATCCGGCGCAAATCCGCCCTCATCCCCCACGGCCGTGGAATACCCATCCTTTTGCAGAATCTTTTTGAGCGTGTGATAAATCTCAACGCACCAGCGCACTCCTTCCCGGAACATCACATTTCCGTTCTCATCCTTTGCGCCTACCGGCAGGATCATAAACTCCTGCACGTCCACTGTATTCGACGCATGGCGTCCGCCGTTTAAAATATTCATCATCGGGATCGGCATCCGGACGCCGTACACGCCGCCCAGATAGCGAAACAGCGGCTGGTTCAATGCCTTTGCACTGGCTTTTGCGCAGGCCATTGAGACCGCCAGCATGGCGTTGGCGCCAAGATTACACTTGCTGTCCGTCCCATCAGTGCATTGCAGAATATGATCGACGCCCACCTGGTCTGAGGCATCCTTTCCGAGAAGCACTGTGCGTATGCGGTCGTTGACATTGACTACCGCCTGCCGCACCCCCTGCCCGTGGTAGCGGTCACTGTCCGCGTCCCGCAGTTCTCTGGCCTCATGCTCCCCGGTGCTTGCGCCGGAAGGAACGGAAGCCCTTCCGGTAAACACATGCTTCCCATCCCGGACTTTTACCTCCGCCTCCACCGTCGGATTTCCTCTGGAATCCAGAATTTCTCTCGCGTATACGTCAATGATTTCCAAATATGCTGCCATTCGTTTTGCATCCTTTCCACTCAGCCACGGGCTTTACTTTAAAACAGTCAAGTCTTGTTTTCCGCATCTGCAATAATCACAGGAACACAAAAGTCGGAACTAACTGGCAAGCCGCAGCATCCATAATTCTTTTCTTACTATTATTTTCCAAAAGGATGCAACTTAATGCAGCAATGCCGGTTAAATTTATAAACAGAAAATTAGTGAATCCCAAAAATGAAACGACCCACTAATCAAAAAATATTTTATTGTATTAGGTCACCCGACCTGCGTCTTCCGTTTTCCGAAGATTCATTTCTGTCTGCTTTATCATCTTTGTTTTGTTCTCTGCTCAATCCCTCCTCTATTTTCTTTCTTCATCCTCGCATTCCTCATTCTCTTCCTGTTCCTGCTGTTTCCTTCCCGTGCGCGCTTTCCTGTGTTTCAGGAAATTACCAATCACAAAGCAGATCACAACTACCGGGACCGCAATGATCAGAGTGATTGGCAACACCCCCAGAAAAGTGATGGCAAAATTCCGAAATCCCTGTCCTACCCGGTACAGATTATCCTTAAACTTCGTTCCGACACTGCCCCAGAATGTTCCGCCCGCAGCTGCGGTTTCCCGCTCCACTTCGTCTATGTAAAGATACACGGTGCTATAGTCTACCTTGTTATCATAAACGCGTAGCTGTGACTCATAACTCTCAATCTCATATCTCACCTCGGTGAGCTGGGACTGAATGGCGATGATATCCTCCGTGGTCTCCGCCGCTTCCAGCATGCCAAGCAGGGATTCCTGTTCCGTGCGAAGCGCGGTCAGATGACTTTCCAGATCCACATAGGTCAGCGTCACATCTTCCGTGCTCTCACTGGTATAGGTGACATTGGCGTTCTCTCCCACCATAGCAACAAATTCATCCAGGCTGGCCGCCGGGACACGGACCGTCAGGCTGGCCCACCGGCTGGTATATTCGCTGGAGTAAAAGCTGACCTCAGAGCTTTCTATATATCCGCCCATTTCCTCTGTTCTGGTCTCCAGCTCTGTAATCAGGTCGTCAAACTCTGTCGTCTCCAGATCAATATTGACTGTACGGATCAGCTTCTGCTCATAAGAGTCGCTTTCTGAGCTGCTTTCCAATTCATTATCTGTACTGCTTCCCGACTCATTACCTGCGCTTACATCTGATTCACTATCTTTGCCGCCTTCCAATCCACTATCTGCGCCGCTTTCTGACTCAATGCCTGCGCTTCCATTCTCTGTAATACTGTCAGAAGAGCCTGACGCAGTAGCCAACGCACTTACTTCCGTACTGCCGGAGGAACCAGATGTGTCAGCAGTCTCTTCCACCGTATCCTGACTGTATGCCTCCTCCATGTATCCCATATCAGCATCTGCCATCTCTGCCCCATCGCTATCATATTCCGTAACATCGTCCTCAGTTACTGCTTA
>JAJBTR010000270.1 GCA_020860745.1 Lachnospiraceae bacterium
GCGCACCGCATATCGGTGACGGGCCCTGAAGCTGGAAGGCAGCAGGGTGTGGCGGGGGCTCTCTATGAGTTTTCAGCCCAGGCTCTGACGCTGGCGGCGATCGCTCCGTTCGCGGATGCACCGGTGGAAATCCGACATATTGCGCATATCCGCCAGCAGGAGTCTGACCGGATTCATGCCATTGTTACCAATCTGAAGCGGATGGAGATTTCCTGTGAGGAGCATGAGGATGGGGTTAAGATCTATCCGGGGCAGCCGAAAGCGTGTCGGATTGATACGTATGAGGATCATCGGGTGGCCATGGCTTTTTCTCTGCCTGGACTGCGTGCGGATGGAATTTCGATTGAAAATCCCGGTTGCTGCAGGAAAACGTTTGAAAATTATTTTGAGCTTCTGGATGAACTTACAGAGGATTTATGATACAATGAGCCGTGCAGCAGATTCCCGAGTGGACACGGCGAAGTTTATGATATAATGAGCGCAAGCGAGTCAACGTGCTTGCACGATTGACGAGCGGCGAAATGCGATCATGTGCCGTTTTTGCACATGATATAATGAGTGCATTCGGCGAGCAGCAAAATGCGACCATGAATCAAAGATTCATGATATAATACATGCAAAAGAAAAGGAGATTTCAGTTATGATACAGATTAAGGGAAGTATGATGTCTGTCCGGGAGGACGCGCAGGTGCTGGACGCTACAATCCGCGACGGAGGTCTGGTCAACGATTTTTATTTTGAGGATGCGTTTGTCCGGGCGCTGTATGAGATGAATCTGGCGGCGGGCGTGGATTACATGGAATTCGGTTATCGTGCAGACAAAAGGCAGTTCAGTGTGGACAAATTTGGCAAATGGAAGTTTTCCTCTGATGATGACATCCGTGCGATTGTCGGCGACAATGATACGGATATGAAGATTTCCGTGATGGCGGATGTAGGGCGGTGTGATTACAAAAATGACATACATAAAAAGTCAGAGAGCCCGGTAGATATGATTCGGGTTGCCACCTACATCAATACGATGCCGGAGGCGGTGGCCATGATTGAGGATGCGGCGGACAAGGGTTACGAGACTACCTGCAATATCATGGCGGTTTCCAAGTGCAAGGAGTCGGATCTGACCTATGCCCTGGAGATGCTTGCGAAATCTCCGGTGAAAGCGGTCTATGTGGTGGACAGCTACGGAGCGCTGTACCCGATTCAGATTCGTGATATTGTTAATTTTTATGCGCAGGGACTTGATGGGACCGGAAAGCTGGTGGGTATCCATGCACACAATAACCAGCAGTGCGCGTTTGCCAACACCATTGAGGGCATGTCGGTAGGAGCCAGCATGATGGACGGAACCGTGATGGGTATGGGCCGCGGCGCCGGCAATTGTTCACTCGAGGGGCTGCTCGGATTTTTAAAGAATCCGAAGTATGATCTCCCGCCGGTGCTGTCCTTTATCGAGCATTATATGCTGAAGCTGAAGGCAGACGGCGTGGTCTGGGGATATGATATTCCCTATCTGCTGACCGGCCTGGTGAATCAGCATCCCCGTACCGCGATTGCGGCTGTGAAAGCGGGCGATACAAAATATCTGGACTTTTATAATGAGATATGGGATTAAAGACGTTATGATTTACAGCGCATCTGAATATAATGACAGATTCATCGCGACCCGGGCCACTTTCTCTTGCCGTGATGAGGGCGGAATTGCGCATGGAGTAGGAGTGCCGTGAATTGAGGGAGGGGAGACAATGAAGCTGGGTGTGGTCATGGAGGGCGGCGCCAGCAGGACGATTTTTTCCTGCGGCGTGACTGACGTGTTTATGGATGAAAATATCTACCCCGACTACCTTATCGGCGTATCCGCCGGTATTGCTTTCGGGGTCAGCTATGCTTCCGGGCAGCGCGGCAGAAACGCAGAGTTTACAGAAAAATATATGGGAGACCGGCGTTACATGGGTGTGCAGCACCTTTTGAATCCCAGGAAGCGCTGTTACTACAATCTGGACTTTGCCTTTGGCGAGATTCCTAACAAGCTGGTTCCCTATGATTATGATGCGCTGGCCGCCTTCCCCGGAAAAGTGGTGGCGGTGGTGACGAATATTGAGACCGGAGAGCCGGAGTATCTGGAAGTTCCGCCGGAAGAGACGCACTGGGAGACGACAGTGGCGAGCTGCGCTCTGCCGGTGCTTTTTCCGCCAGGCAGGATCCATGGCAACCTTTATCTGGACGGCGGACTGACGGACCCTGTTCCCTATAAAAAGGCCGGGGAAGAGGGCTGCGACCGGATTGTGGTGATTCTGACCCGGGAGCGGGGTTACGTAAAGGGAAAGGAAAAAGGAACGGGTATTGTCAATTTTGCTTACCGGAAGTACCCGAAAGTCGTGGAAAGCATGAAAACCCGGGCTGAGTTTTATAATAAGCTGACAGAGGAACTGTTCGAGGAAGAAAAAAGGGCAATATCTTTGTCATCGCGCCGCGGGATACATTTGGCGTAGGGCGTACTGAGGGAAAATGGGAACTGCTCGGAAAGCTGTATCAGGAAGGGCTGGATGTTGCCCGGGAGCGGATGCCGGAGTTGAAGGATTACCTTAGCTGATACTGAGGGAAATGAGAATGGAAATATTGCTGATTCGACACGGAAAAACCAGAGGAAATCTGGAAGGACGCTATATCGGGCGGACGGACGAGCCGCTGTTGGATGCATCGAGAGAGGTGCTGCAGCAATCGCCGTACAGGGATTTTGATCCGGATGTAATCTACGTAAGTCCTATGCGCCGCTGCAGAGAAACGGCGGAGATCTTGTTTGGTGACGGTTGTCACTGTAAATTATCTGGAATGATAATAGATAAAGATCTTCGCGAGATGGATTTTGGAGATTTTGAGAATAAAAATTATGACGATCTGAAAAGTGAGCCTGTCTATCAGACGTGGATTGATGTCGGGGGGAGGTTTGCGTTCCCGGGAGGGGAAGATCCGATCGCTTTCCGGAGGCGATGTCAGGAAGCTTTTTGGAAAGATATAGAAGATGCTGTCCGGGAAAGCTTTGAAAAAGTTGCGTTTGTTGTCCATGGCGGAACAATTATGTCAATCATGGAAGCGTACGGTACACCAAAAGGAGACTTTTATCGATGGCAGGTGAAGAACGGGGAGGGTTATCATTGCATCGTTGTAAAAACAGAGGGAACAATCATTTTGATGGAAAAGGAAACATCTTAAGCCATAACGAAGAGTCTGATACCCGGGAAAATTCTCCG
>JAJBTR010000017.1 GCA_020860745.1 Lachnospiraceae bacterium
CTGATCGGGGGAGGACTGCCTTAGAGGCGGTGGGGGATTCCTATAATGGTGAGGAGTCTGTAGTATACGCAGTGGAGGATTCATACAATGGTGGGGAGTCTGTTGCGTATGCAGTGGAGGATTCACCGAATGGTGTGCGGTCAGCTGCGGCTGCGGGGTGCCGGGTGATTATGATTCCCGATCTGACGCAGCCGGATCCTGAGACGGAAAAATTATTGTGGAAGAAAGCAGGGACATTCGCGGAGTTGACGGAGATTTTTTCGAAATAAGCTAACCTGAACGTATTTTGAGGCTTGTCGTACGGACAATATGTGATTTTCTGGTGAATTTGTCCGTAATTATTCTGACTCTGTACGGACAAATTTTCCAAATAAATGATTTTCGTCTGTACGGCGCGCCATCTTATACGGACAAAATCCCTAAATAAACGATTTTCGTCCGTACGGCACGCCATCTTATACGGACAAAATCTCTAAATAAACAATTTTTGTCCGTATCGCCGCGCAGCATGCAGGGCTTTAAGTCGCAAAAATAAAGTGCCGCCTGCGAAACCCTGCTCGCCTGCGGTACTTTTTTCAATAATGTTTACTTAAAGCTTAGTTCAATTCTTATACAGTATACCTTTTATGTCGTATACAGTATATCTGTTATGCCATATATCTTTTATATCGTATACCTTATATCCAATACCTTACATCTTACACCGGCAGGAAGAATTTCACAAGGAAGATAGCCGATATCACGTAGGTGAGTACGGATACCTCTTTTGCCTTGCCCGTGAACAGCTTCATGATCGTGTAGGAGATCATGCCGATTCCGATGCCGTGTCCGATGGAGCCGGAGATAGGCACTGCGATGATCATGAGTGCGACCGGTACCAGCTGATCCATTTCGTCAAATTTGATGTTCTTTAAGCCGCCCATCATCAGGATTCCCACATAGATCAGAGCGGAGGAGGTAGCCGCCGCAGGGATGATCGCCGCGATGGGAGCGATGAAGATGCTGGCTAAAAAGAGGATGCCGGTGGTGAGGGCTGTCAGGCCGGTGCGGCCGCCTGCCTCCACGCCGGAAGCGGATTCTACAAATGTGGTAACGGTGGATGTACCGGTCAGGGAACCGGCGATGGTGCCGACAGCGTCTGCGGTCAGCGCCTCTCTCATCTGCGGCATATTGCCCTCCTCATCCAACATGTTTGCCTTGGACGCGGTACCGACCAGCGTGCCGATGGTGTCAAACATATCGATGATGCAGAAAGTGATGACCAGCGTGATCATTGTAAACCAGCCGACCTGTACCAGACCTTTGAAGTTCAGGTGGAACAGTGTGGTCTGTGCCATGTCAGAGAAGGCGGGGACAAAAGAGGCCGTTTTCAGGCTGGCAAACGGAGCGGTGCCGAGGACAGTCGCCTCGCCGATCCAGTATACTACGCAGGCGCAGAGCATGCCGAGGATCACGGAACCTTTGACATGGTGATGATCCAGAATAATGATGATAAACAGGCCGACAAACATGGTGATTACGGTGAGAACCATGGTGGGATATCCGTCGCCCATGGTGGATTTTGCCAGACCCGCGGTCAGTGAGCCGAAGAAATCACGCATGACATAGTAGGGGCCGCCTTCGGAAGAATAGATGCCGACGTTAGAGCCGAGACCGATGTTCATCAGCATCAGACCGATGGCGGGCGAGATGCCGAGGCGGATGCCCAGGGGAATCGCCTGTACGATCTTCTCCCGGATGTTAAAAATAGAAAGAATCACGAAGACGATACCCTCGATGAGGATAATGCCCAGCGCTGCCTGGAAGGATTCCAGGTAAGTCATGCCTGTAATGCTGACGATGTTTGCGACGACAACGGCAAAGAAGCTGTTTAAGCCCATGCCCGGAGCCAGACCGAAAGGCTTGTTTGCCAGGAATGCCATGACAAACATACCGATCGCTGATGCGATACAGGTCGCCAGGAAGACGCCGTTCCACAGTGCAGAACCACCGTCCGCACCGAAGTTGGTCAGCAGATTCGGGTTCAGGGCGAGGATATACGCCATCGTCATGAATGTGGTCAGACCGGCGACCAGCTCCGTCCGGACGGTCGTGCCGTTCTGCTTCAGTTTGAATAGTTTCTCCATAACCTTATATCTCCTTTTCTGAAGTGGTAATTTAACTGTTTCGGCAAATCGAAAACCGGTTTGGTAAAACGATGGTGACAAACAGTCAGATAGGCTAATTGTATCAAGATAAGCCGCGGATGACTAGACTAAAATTTCACAAAAATTTTATTGTTTTCATAAAAACTTTACCATGTTTCAGAAATATAGATGTTGTCTGAGTACAGATTACGATAAGAAACAGATACATGCTATGGGAAACCAGTTTCTGGTAGGAAAGGATGTGCATTATGAAAGAGCACGTATGGGTTAAAGATTCTGGCAGGAATGCCCCATGCACAGCGGCAGCTCCAGTCCATGACTTTCCAGAAGCTTCTGGTCTGAGAGGATGTCGCGGGTGTTCCCGTCGCAGATGATTTCACCATTGTCGATGAGAATGGTGCGCTTACAGGTATCCAGGATCATATCCAGATCGTGGGAGGCGATGATTTTCAGCTGATCAAAAGAATTCAGGATGCCAATCAGGTTTCGGCGGTTCCTGGGATCCAGGGCGATGGAGGGTTCGTCCATCAGGATGATGTCCGGGGTCATGGAGAGAATGGTGGCGATGGAAGCCAGTTTTTTTTCGCCGCCGGACATTTTGTAAATCTGCTTGTCCTTAAGATGTGTGATACCGACCAGTTCCAGGGCATGGGATACCCGCTGCTCTACCTCGTCCTCCGGCAAGCCATAATTGCGCGGTGCAAAAGCCACGTCCTCGTAGCCGGTGGACATGAAAAGCTGGCTCTCGGAGGCCGGGCAGACATACCCGACATTCTCCCTTCTGTTGGGGAGAGTTTCTTTTTTTACGGGCAGATCGCCCACGCGGATTTCTCCGGTGAAATTTAAGTTTAATCCCACAAGCAGTTTCAGGAGTGTTGATTTTCCCGCGCCGTTGGCGCCCACAAGACCGATGGAGTCGTGGGCGTCGGTATGAAAGCTGATGTTTTTCAGAATGTTTTGGCCTTTTTCATAGGCGAAAGAGACCTGGTTTAAACTAATCTGTGATGAATCCATGGTGATGCCTTTCCTGTATTATATTGCGGTTCGTATTTTTAATCTAACATCTTTTTTCTGATG
>JAJBTR010000110.1:0-2850 GCA_020860745.1 Lachnospiraceae bacterium
GTTTTGCACCAGAATACCGGAAAGTAAGAGAATGTTGTTTTCAGATTTTTCGGTGCGGTAAATTGCCGGACGGGTCTGCACAGACAGGTGGGCGTGACGTATGAAAAAAACAGGGAACAGGATTGCAATCCCGAATCCAAACAGAGAATATATTGAGCGGTCGGCGGATCAGCTGCTGGAGAGGTGTTCCCGGCAGATTGTTCTGCTTAACGCCGGAGCCGGCTATGGCAAGACACAGCTGCTGGCCGGTTATGTTCACCGCTGCGCTGCGCCCTGCGCCTGGTACAGCCTGGATGAGACGGATAATGATTTTATGTCGTTTCTCCAATATCTGATTAAGTCTGTTCGGGATGCGCTGCGCATTGATACGGAAGATTTTCTTCCGGAGGAGGCGGGACGTGAGAATCTGGATGATTTTCAGGAGATCACAAACCCGGATGTATTTAACCTGCTCACGGTTCTGTTTGAGACGATGGAGGATAAATTGCGCTTTTTTCTGGTGGAAAAGCGCTCGATTCATCCGTTTTTGCAGGAATATCTGGCAAGCGGGCGGTGCGTCTGCGTCGGGACAGATGATCTGAAGCTGGGCACGGAAGAAATCGGCATACTTCTGGAGAAAGAAAATATACTGGAAACAGGGGAGCGCGGACGGGCAGCGGAGATGATTTATAACTGCACGGAGGGATGGCCGGTCGGCGTTACCCAGGTGCTGCTGAAGCTGCGCAACGGTCGGAGGAACCTTTCTCTGGGGTTTGTCAGTCAGACCTGCGAGGAGCTCGAGATCGCGGATTATTTTCTGGATCAGGTTTACCGGATGCTGCCCTTTGATATCCAGATGTTTTTAAAAAAGACGTCAGTTCTGGATTATATGACGGCGCCGGCCTGCAATCAGGTCGTGGGGATTTATAATTCTGACAGTCTGCTCCGCTATCTGGAAAACGAAAAACTGTTCGTACAGAGTATAGGAGGAAATCAGGGACTGTACCGCTGCCACTCGATTTTCCGCCGCTTTCTCCTGTCTTTGCTGACGCCGCAGGAGCAGCAGAATTGTCTCCGCGGAGCGGCTTATTATTTCAAGAAAACACCGGATAAGCTTGAGGCCGCGGAGTATGGCTGCCGGGGCAGGCAGAGTGATGTGGTACAGGCGGTTCTGGAAGCTTCCGGGGATGAACTTCTGCGGGAAGGGCTGTATGAGACGCTGGAACGGTGGTTTTTATTTCTGAAAGAGCAAAACTGCGAATTGTCTGCGAAGTCGCGCTATATTTACGGAAAGTATCTGTGGACGAAAGGGGAGACAGCGTCAGCCAGGGAACAGCTGGGAATTGCCGGCCGTGCTTTCCTTGCTGAGGGAAGGGTGAAGGATTATAAAGGGCTGATGCTTTTCTTTGCGGCGACGGAGCGAAGAAGCGGGAACCTGCGTCAGGCGGGAAACTGCCTGGCACAGCTGGATCATATGCCGGAAAAGTTTTTGAGCAGTATCGCTCTTGCGGAATGTGAGGAACGCGTGCGTTACGCCTGCTGCCTGCACCGGATTCCGGAGGCGGTGCGCGTGATGGATGAGTGGAAGAGCCGGGGCGGCAGCTTTGGGGAGAATTCTTTCCTTTTTGCGGCAAATCAGATTTTGCGGAAGAAAAAAGAGGGGTCGCTTTCTCTTTTGTGGAGTCAGGGTTCGGAGGATCGTTTTCTGCTTCGCAGCTGTGTCCTGGGGGAGCGGATGTTTGAGGGATATCAGGACGGGAATCCGGAGCAGATTCAGAATTTTGCCGCGGAGATTATCCGGGACGCCCCGTATGAGACGATGCAGACAGCGGTGGCGTGGAAGATGCTTGCCATCTGGTCCTGGGAGAGCGGCAATTACCGCAAGGCGGCGGAGCAGGCGGCCTGCGGAGACGGCTTTCTGATCCGTAATCAGGTGGAGTTGTCCTGCTTTTCCCGCAGGCATGAACAGATTCTGACAGAGCTTTCCTCCCTGAAAAAGAATCAGACGGGCTTTCAGCCGCGGATTGAGCAGAAGGCGGAGGAACCGGCCGCGGACCCGCAGGATGGGAGGATTCGCGTCTGCTGTATGAAACGGTTTTCGGTGACGCTGCCGGGCAGTGAGGAGGGGGAGATTCACTGGAGGACGAAGAAAGCGAAAGAGCTGTTTACCTACCTCTTTCACATGCGGGGGAACGGCGTCTCCCGGGATGAGCTGATCGCGCTTCTCTGGCCGGAGTCGGGGACAAAGAGCGCCACGGCGCTGTTTCACACTACGCTGTACAGTCTCCGCCAGGTGTTTGCCCAGGCCGGGATGGACGATCTGATTCTCTTTGAGGGGCGCCGCTATGCCCTGAATATGGATCGCGTGTCCTCCGACATGGAGGAAGCGGAAAGAAGCCTGGCGGCTTACAGAGAGGGCAGGGAAGATGCGGAGCATGTCATGGAGCGGTATGCCGGAGGATATATGGAAGAAACAGGGTATCTCTGGTCTTATGCCATGGCAAAGCAGATGGAGAATGACTGCCTGCAGGTCTGCCGGCAGGGGGCCGATCAGCGGATGGCAGCCGGGGAGGAAGAGGCGGTAATCCCGTTTCTGGAGCGGATTCTGGAGATTGACCCCTATGACGAGGATGCGGGAACTGCTCTGATTACCTGCCTTTACCATTGCGGAAGAAAGACGGATGCCCGGCAGAGATATGACAGGATGGTACGCCTGTACAGGGAGGATCTGGATCTGGAATTTGAAAAATCTTTCCGCGAGATGGTTGGTTAGGGCGGTTTTACCTGTTTTTGGTATGCGAAAATACATATGATTTGTAAAAAGTACGCAAAAGAGTGATAAATTTTTTATAAAATTTTGGATTGTTTATA
>JAJBTR010000110.1:2860-3216 GCA_020860745.1 Lachnospiraceae bacterium
TTTAGCGCTCTTTTTTATAATGACAGCACAGTAAAAAACGTGATAAAAGAAAGGAGGTATCCGGCATTGACGTCACAGTAAGGTCGATGCCGGGAGATTATGGCGGAATATTTATCACCAGGAGTTTATGTGGAAGAGTTTGACTCAGGCGGAAAGCCGATGGAGGGTGTGGGTACAAGCACCGCCGGCTTTATCGGCCTGGCAGAGAGAGGACCTGTGGAGGGCCTGCCGCAGCTGATCACGAACTTTGCGGACTTTAAGAGGACATACGGTTCCTATCTCTCAGAGAATGAGTACGGGGATTCACGTATCCTACCTTACTCTATGGCGCCCTTTTTCGTGAACGGCGCTTCCCG
>JAJBTR010000304.1 GCA_020860745.1 Lachnospiraceae bacterium
CCCAGTATCTTTTCAAATCCATACTGTCATGGGATCATATCCCAGTATCTTTTAATATCGATAATCTCATGAAAATCATCATCAGCTTCAATTCTCACTAAAATACTCATTTTATAATAAAAATCCTATTGACAAATCCCAGATATTGCATTATTGTATTAATCAAATAATACAGTAATACAAGAATCAGACCAGGAGGTACCCTACATGCCATGGGATTTTGTAAACGACCGCTCGATCTACATTCAGTTAGTGGAGCAGATTCAGAACCGCATCGCCACCGGGTATTACGCGCCGGGAAGCCGACTGGCCTCCGTACGGGAACTGGCCGCGGAGGCGGAGGTAAACCCCAACACAATGCAGCGGGCGCTGGCGCAGTTAGAACAGATGGGGCTGGTTCATTCCCAGCGGACCAGCGGCAGATTTGTGACGGACGATGAGGGGAGGATCGCACAGATGAAACGGGACACTGCGAAAAACACGATCCGAGTCTTCTTAGACCAGATGAATCACCTGGGATTTGAAGATGAGGAAATCATCAACCTGATACGGGAGGAACAGGAGGGATTGAAAAATGAGTAGTATTTTACAGTGCAATCACCTGAGTAAAGATTTCGGACACACTCTGGCGCTGAACAATCTGAATCTGTCGCTGGAGAGCGGGAGGATCGTGGGGCTCCTCGGACCCAACGGCAGCGGCAAGACGACGTTATTAAAACTGGCCAACGGGCTTCTGCAGCCCACTTCCGGAGAGATTCTGCTGGACGACCTCGCGCCGGGCGTTGAAAGCAAAGCAATCGTATCCTATCTGCCGGACGCAAATTACCTGCCGGCGTGGATGCGGGTGGACGGACTGCTGCAGATGTTTCAGGATTTTTACACAGATTTTCAGATAGAAAGGGCTCGGGAAATGCTGGAACAGCTGGATATCCAGGGCCGCGACCGCTTAAAGACGCTGTCCAAGGGTAATAAAGAAAAAGTCCAGCTCATCCTCGCCATGAGCCGCAACGCAAAGACTTATCTGCTCGACGCACCCAGCGGCGGCGGGGAGCCGGCAGCCAGGGATTACATTATAAACACCATCATCCGGAATTATTCGGAGGACGCGCTGGTCGTGATCTCCACTCACCTGATCGCGGACATCGAGCGGGTGCTGGATGAAGCCGTCTTCATCAATCAGGGGAATCTGCTCTTCCACCGGACCGTGGATGAGATCCGGGAGACCGAGCACAAATCAGTGGATGAATTATTCAGGGAGGTATTCAGATGTTAGGAAAATTGTTAAAATATGAATTCAGAGCAGTGAGCCGCATGCTGGGCCTTATCTACGCAGCTCTGCTGGTAGTTGCAATGGTACTCGGCTTTATGTGGAGAATTAACGATAACAGTATCCTGTTTGAAAACGGACAGCTTGAAAACGGACAGAGCACGGCCATCATTATCTTCATCATAATCTACGCCCTGCTCATCGTCAGCATTATCGTGATCACCTGCTACTTCATTATTGAACGCTTTTACAAAAATATGCTGCTGGGGGAGGGATACCTGATGCACACGCTTCCGGTTCCCACCTGGATGCACGTGGCAGCAAAGACCATCAGTGCCCTGGTCTACACCGTGCTCTCCGTCTGTGTCCTGCTGCTCTCTGTCTTTCTGATGCTGTCATGCAGCGGAGAACTGGGCGATTATCTTCTGTCCCAGTTTTCCGGACTGGTGCCGCTTCTGAAAGAAGCCGGCCTTTCCATCGTCCTGACACTGATCGGCGCACTGGTACAGATCCTGCGGATTATCCTGCTGTTCTACGTCTCCATGACCATCGGCGGGGCGGCAAAGAAAAATAAGATGCTGTACAGCGTGATTGCTTTTTTCGCCATCTGCATTGTGAGTGGAATCATCGGTTCGCTGCTTCCAACCGACCTGTTCTCAGCATTCTCGGTCACCACCACCTGGGAAAACGAGAGTGTTAACGTATCCTTCGAGAACGGCGCCCTGTGGCGGGAACTCCTGGTGAATGGCATCTATTGTGTCATTTTCTTCGGAGCAAGCACCTTCTTCCTCGGGAAAAAACTGAATCTGGAGTAAAAGTTTCACTTCTTTGAAAAAAACATAAAAATATCTCTTTTCAAACAAATCCCCGGCAAACGCTATTGCATATCGCCGGGGATTTTCTACGTATTACGAAAAATTAATCCACAAGCTGCCAAACTTTATCCCGGAAAATAAAATCCCACTTGTAAATTTGTAGAATCCAGAGTATACTACTCGTAAGTATACAAATTTTCATTTCTGCGGAGGTGTCCGGTATGATCAGCAGAGAACAGGAACTGGAACAACTGAAACGGCTCAACGACAGCAATCAGTTTGAATTTCTGGTCATGTACGGGAGGAGGCGTGTCGGCAAAACCACCATTCTTCAGGAATTTTCCCGGAACCACGATGTCATCTTCTACTCAGCACAGGAAAAGAATGACAGTCTGAATTTACATGATTTTTCCAAGACTCTGCAGCTGCATTTTGACAAACAGTTCATCGCACCGTTTCCGTCCTGGGAAGATGCCCTGACTTATATCACCGATAAATCAACCGGGCGGAAAACAACCCTTATTATTGACGAGTTTCCTTTTATGGCCGGTCCGAATCCTTCCATCAAAAGCATGCTGCAGCATGAAATTGATCATCACTGGAGTAACCGCAATCTGTTCCTGATCTTATGCGGATCCAGTGTAAGTTTTATGCTCAACGATATCATGGGATACGAAAGTCCTCTGTATGGCCGTGCAACTTCCTCCATGGAAGTGCTGCCCTTTGACTATCTGGACAGCGCCCGATTTTTCCCGGATTATTCCCCGGAAGAAAAACTGATTGCTTACGGCATACTTGGCGGCATCCCGCGCTATTTAAAAGAATTTTCTGACGAACACTCTATTCAGGAAAATATCGAAACGCGGATTCTGGAAAACGGCGCCTTTTTAAGTGATGAGCCTCAGATGTTTCTGCGAATGGAACTGAGAGAACCCAATGTATACAACAGCATTCTGGAAGCCGTTTCCCGCGGCTATAATAAAATATCAAAAATCGCTGACTGTATCCGTGAAGACAGGGGGAAATGCGGCAAATATATATCGACATTGCAGACAATACGCCTGATTGAAAAACAGGTTCCCTGCGGCGAACCGGAGACCGGGGAAAAGACAATCTATTCCCTGACGGACAACTTTTACCGCTTCTGGTACCGCCATATTTTCACCAACAAAAGTTATTATGAACTGCTTGGAGCGCCCGATGCGGCTACCGAGATTATGGAGAACATTTCCGACTTTATGGGGCTTGCCTTTGAAAACATCTGCAAACAATATCTAATCCGGCAGGCAAAGCTTAAGAAACTGCCGTTTACCCCGGCATATATTGGAAAATGGTGGGGAAATAACCCTGTAATTCGGGCTCAGGATGACGTAGACCTGCTGGCGTTGGATAAAAAGAAGACCGAGGGTATCTTTTGTGAATGCAAATTTACAAATCGTCCGATGCCAATGGAAGAATATGATGATCTAATCACAGCGACGCAGGCTTTTCCTGAAAATATGAAAAAACATCTTCTGTTTATCAGTAAAAACGGATTTACTGCTCCGGTTAAAAAAAGAGCGGATGAGGAAGGCGCAATACTTATGACAGCAAAGGATTTATTTGATGATACCAGGGTCAAAATAAGTAAGACATAACAGTGAAATATAAGTGAGATATAAGTGAGATATAAGTGAGATAGCAAATTTTCAATTTGCGTGATCGAACTTATACACAGTAGCAAATTTTCAATTTGCGTGATCGAACTTATACACAGTAGCAAATTTTCAATTTGCGTGATCGAACTTATACAAAGTAGAAAATTTTTAATTTGCGTAATCTAACTTATACAAAGCAGGTCATGAACGAAACGATTGCGGTCCGCTTCATGACTTTAGAACCCGCCAGATCACGAAAAAGGAGAAACAGCTCATGAAACTCGGCATTATGGGAACCGGAAAAATCGTACAGGAAGTACTTCCGCTGATCGCCTCGCTGCAACCGGAGAAATGTTATCTGATGGGAAGGGAGAATTCCGCAGCACGGACGCGGGAATTATGTCAGAAATACAGCCTGGATGGCTATTTCCTGCATGCAGAAGATCTGCTTGCGGCAGATATCGACACCGTCTACCTCGCCCTGCCCAACAGCCTGCATTTTTCCTTCGCAAAACAAGCCATCGCCGCGGGGAAACACGTCATCGTTGAAAAACCTGCCACCGTACATAGTCAGGAACTGCTGGAACTGGCGGCAGATGCCGAAGCGCAGCAGGTGTTTTTACTGGAAGCCATGAGTCTGCACTACACACCGGTCTTCCGTTCCCTGAAAGAACAGCTGCCCTCCCTCGGTCCGATTCGCCTGGTCAATTTCCAGTTCTGCCAGTATTCCTCCCGCTACGACGATTTTCGGGAAGGAAAGATTGCCCCGGCCTTTGACCCGGCCTGCACGGGCGGGGCACTGATGGACTTAAATGTCTATAATCTCCACGCTATCCTCTCCCTCTTCGGGAAGCCGCAGGATGCACATTATTTCCCCAACATGCAGCGGGGTGTCGACACCAGCGGCGTGGTGGCACTGAACTACGGAACCTTTCAGGCGGTTTCCCTGGCAGCCAAGGACTGTCAGGCGCCCGTTGCCTCCACGATCCAGGGGGAAAACGCGTGTCTTACCATCCGCATGCCCATGAATCAAATCGACCGCTATGAAATCTCCGATCATCAGGGAAATGTACAGATTTTTGATTTTCACAATGAAAAGCACCGTCTGTATCATGAATTTACAGAGCTGGATCGCATCATCCGGGAAAAAGACACAGAAACAGCGCAGGAACTCCTGCGTGTCAGCATGGATGCCGTGACACTGCTGGAGCAGCTGCGCCCTTACTAAGGAACTGTTATAAAACAGTTTCTGATCTCCTGTAAATACTATACTGCCATAAATATATCGCTCAAAGAGCATTGGAATGACGTATCAATCATGAACCCAAGGACAATATCCATCCCCCTCTGATTATATGGACTCTCTCCGCGAGGAATTGCCAGCCCTACCTTCTCCGCCGTCGGCGTCGGCGCACCTGATCCAGAAGCATCCAGACTGCCAGGATCAGCGCCAGAAGAAACCCCAGCATACCCAACGCCGGGATTCCCAGCAGCTTTGGCTTCATATCCGTGGTGCAAAGGATGCTGGAACCGATAAGCAGGCCGGTGATCAGAAATCCCATGACCACATCGCGCACCAGCCGGTTCAGCAGCGCCGCCAGATCCTCGGTAGAGTGCAGATCCAGGTTGACGCGCACCTGCCCGCTCATGTAGCTGCGAAGCAGATCTGAGATATAGCCGGGAATTCGGATTCCCTTTTTGACTGCACGGTAAAGCTCCTTTCCGCCGTCCTCAAGCTTGTGCCTCCAGTCAAAGTTCTCTTTCATACTGTTTGTCATCCGCGCCGCGGCCACCTGGACGACATTGGTGTCCGGGGCAATCTGCGAGATGACTCCCTCAATGGTGGTCAGCCCCCTCACCAGCATGGTCAGCGTGGAAGGCATCGTCACCTTGTTTGCCTTCATGATATCCATCAGATCCTGCATCAGCGCACCCATGTTCAGATCACCGAAACCGGCGGAACCGTATTTTGTCAGCCAATCTGAGATATCCGAGTACAAAAGCTTCTGATCCGGCTTCGACCGGAACTCCACAATAGAGAGCACAGCCTCCACAATCGTGCTGACGTCGTGATCGGCAATTCCCCGGATGACCTTGCTGAAAAGAGTCCGGTCGCGCTGATTGAAGCGGCCCATCATCCCCATATCAATCCAGATGATTTTGCCATCACGGATACGGAGATTACCCGGGTGCGGATCCGCGTGAAAAAATCCGTCTTCCACAATCTGCTTGATATAGTTATCCGCCATCTTGGTGCCAATCTCATCCAGATCATATCCGTTCGCCAGAAGCGTCTCCGCATCGTCCACCTCAAAGCCGTCAATATACTCCATCACCAAAACCTGCGTGGTGGTATACTCCCGGTAAAGAACCGGACTCCCCACATAAGCCACGGACTCATTCAATCGCGCAAACTCCTCAATATTGGCGGCTTCCGCCAGAAAATTCATTTCTTCCTGCGCCACTACCCACATCTCATCAAGCACCTGGGTCATATCCACCAGCCCTGTCATGTTGATGGGCGGCATCATTCTGACTGCCCGGTGGAGAAACGCAATATCGCTGGACATGGTCTCATAAATGCCCTCGCGCTGCACCTTCACCACCACATCCTCCCCAGTCTGAAGCTTCGCCCGGTGCACCTGCGCGATGGAGGCCGAACCGATCGGCTTCTCCTCAAACTCCGCGAATACCTCCTCCGGCTCCCTGCCATAAGACTTCGCGATCACCCCCTTTACTTCCTCATAAGGCATGGGCGTGACATCCGATCGCAGCCGCATCAGCTCATCGCAGATCTTCTTCGGAAAAATATCAGACCGCATAGACATAATCTGGCCCAGCTTAATATAAGTCGGGCCAAGATCCTCCAGGATCAGGCGCAGCTTCTCCGGCGTCACGCCCCTGGCAATGTTGTGCTTGTGAATGACAGCAAGCATCTCCCGCAATCTCTTTTCTTTCGGCTCTTTACTCATCCCAGTCCTTACTTTTCTGAATTCGCTTCATTACTCCCTGCGGTTCCCGCTCGTTCGTTTCCGGTTGCCGTCACAGTTTCTTCTCCTCCGGCTTTGCTTCATTACCCGCCGCAATTCTTACTCTTCCGGTTTCGCATGATTGCCTGTCACAGTTCCTGCTTCTCCAGTTCGGCTTCACTGCCCGCCGCAAACCTTACTCTTCGGGCTCCGCTTCCTCCTCCGGCTCACTCTCCATGGCTGCCAGCTGCTCGTTCAGCGCTGCCAGCTGCTGCGGCGTCAGACTGTGAAGCATCTCTGAGACATCCTTCGGCTTCTCCTCAAAAGTCTTTTTCACATTGTGCTTCAGCTCCTCGTTCAGCACTTTACCCTGCTCCACGGTCAGCTCTCCCTTTTTCACCAGGTCGTCCAGAACTTCTTTCGTCTTCTCCGTGGTGGTCGCCGCCGCTCCGATTCCCGCTAAAATAATTTTTTTCATGGTATCACTGAGTTTATCCATATGTCCGCTCCTTTCTCGGGTTCAAATACCCGGATGAAATTACCTGTTCCTGTTATCATATAACATATTCCAAAATTTTACAACAAAATTGGGTAAACAAATGAGGAGAATATCTCCTCCTCATTTGTTTATCTATTCTCCACATTTATCTGCCAGAAATTAAGTTACGTGTTCTTACAACCCTCCTGCTTCATGTCCTGCACGATACGCAAGCAGATTTAGCTCACAAAATTTTGGCGGCACTGTCTCTTTGATTACCGTCTCCCAGTCTATGTCTTCCATGGCAAGTGCCCGCACCAATGCGCCAAACAGAACCACATTCATACATTTTGTGCTTCCAAGATCAATCGCAATCTGCCCTGCATTGAGCGCTATGGTTCGAAAATTGTCCTGTATAGATTCCAAAATTCCCTGTGGATATTCGCTCTGTCCAGATGCAATCACGGTAGACGGAATTTCATAATCGTTCACCACCGCAATTCCATCCGACTTTAAATAGTTAATATAACGTGCCGCCTCCATCTTCTCAAAAGCTACCATAATATCCGCTTCCCCTTCGCCAAACACAGGACCGTACACTTTTTCTCCCCACCGCACCTGTGTCGTCACCGAACCGCCGCGCTGGCTCATCCCATGAACTTCACTCATCTTTACGTCATAACCTGCCTGAATTAATCCGTTTGTCAGAATTCTGGCTGTCAGGATTGCACCCTGTCCACCCACTCCTACAAGCATCAAAGATTTCAAATTACCCATTTCCTATCTCTCCTCCCTCGTGATGGCGTGCACCGGACACACCTGCGCACAAACCGTACAACCCACGCATTGCGTCGGATCAATGTTCGCCTTTTTATCTTTTACAAATACCGCGGGGCAACCCACTTTCAAACACTTCTTACAGCCAATACACTTATCACCATCCACACTGCAAAGCCCTATATCATGTTTCATACGCTTGATCAGAAGACACGGGCGGCGCGTAATGATAGCGGAAAGCTCTTTCGAATCCATCGCCTCATCCATCGCTTTCTGCATCGCGCGTAGATCCTGCGGGTCCACGATGATAATATTTTTATAACCATATGCAGATAAAACATCCTCGATGTTTATCTGATCACTGATCTCCCCCTCCAGGGTCATCCCGGAATTCGGATTTTCCTGCTGACCGGTCATAGCCGTGATAGAATTATCCAGCACTACAGGTATCATGCGTCCTTTGTTATACGCAATCTCCACCGCACCTGTCATGCCTGAATGAAAAAAGGTAGAATCACCCATGACACCAAATACCTTTTTCGTCTCATCTTTGCTTACTTCAAAGGCTTTCGCCATCCCCATGCCCACAGAGAAACCACCGCCCATGCAAACACAACTATCCAAGGCCTTTAACGGCTCACCGGCTCCCAATGTATAACAGCCGATATCTCCGCAAATTACAAAGTCCTTTCTCCTGGACATCGTATAAAAGAAGCCCCTGTGCGGACATCCCGGGCAAAGCGCTGGCGGACGGGAAACCGCTGATACGGATAATTTCTTTGTCTGCGCACCTGTACCGAATATCCTTTCCCGGATTAACTGGGCGTTCAGCTCATACATATTCCCCAATAAGTCTTTGCCGCTGCAGGGTATACCGGCCGCCCTGATCTGTTCCTCCATAAAACCTTCTAACTCTTCCACAACATATAGGGTGTCTACTTTCCCGGCAAAATCACGAATCAAATCCATGGGCAGCGGAAATGTTAACCCGATTTTCAAAAAAGAGGTGTCCTCTGGAAACGCTTCTTTGGCATACTGATATGCAACGGACGCTGTGACAACACCAATTTTGGTTCCGTTTAATTCCATTCTGTTTAAAGAACACATGTTTCCATATTGCTCTATCCTCTTTAATTTTTCTTCCAGCATTGGGTGATGCTGAAAGGCGTTAGCCGGACTGCTTACATTTTTTTCAATATCCCGCTTATATTCCAAGGCAGGAACAAACTCACGCTCACCGAGTTCTACCAGGCTCTTTGAATGGCTAACCCTTGTGGTGGTTCGCATCAATACCGGCAGATCAAACTTTTCTGATATCTCGTAGGCCGCTTTCATAAAATCCTTACACTCCTGGCTGTCGGAAGGCTCCACCATAGCCATCTTAGCCGCTTTCGCGTAATAACGGTTGTCCTGTTCATTCTGACTGGAATGCATGGACGGGTCATCAGCAGAAATTACCACAAACCCTCTCCCCACTCCGTTATATGTCGCAGTAAAAATCGGATCTGCTGCCACATTCAGCCCCACATGTTTCATCGCACACAGGGAACGTACTCCCGCGAGAGAAGCTCCGTATGCCACCTCCGCAGCCACCTTTTCATTTGGAGCCCACTCCGCGTAAAGGCTATCCTTATACTGTGGCAGATTCTCTAAAACTTCTGTACTGGGTGTTCCCGGATAAGCTGATGCAACCCTGACACCGGCTTCATACGCACCCCTTGCTAATGCCTCATTTCCAGAAAGCAATTGTCTCATACTGTTATTTCCTCCTCATTCATTTACGCCTCCGCATCTGCAATCATCCGTCGGCCAGCTGTTTCGCATCAAATACGATATAAATCTTTGAAATTCCATCGAGATCATCCACAGGATATTGAAAAAGGCTTGACTTTACTCCTGTCCTCGGATGAATAAAAACACGACTCTGGTTACAATCGATATGTTCAATCGCCTCCTTCAGTTTATCAATCAGTTTCGGATC
This sequence comes from Lachnospiraceae bacterium, assembly GCA_020860745.1. Classification (GTDB taxonomy): domain Bacteria; phylum Bacillota; class Clostridia; order Lachnospirales; family Lachnospiraceae; genus Eubacterium_I. The sequence goes on from JAJBTR010000304.1 coordinate 9,925, forward strand.
ACAGATCCTACGACTGTGTGAACTGAGAATTCCTGTGATTGAATATTTTTTCAGTTTTTCTAGATACCGGGCAAACTTTAAAATATGTTCACTCTGCGGAAACTGAATCCACAAACTATCACTGATGGTATCTCCAGCAATTAAGATACCTGTTTTTTCATCAAAAACAACAACACTTCCCCTCGTATGTCCGGGTAAAAAAATTACATCCAGACATCGCCCACCAAGAAAAATCTTTTCGCCATCATTCAACATTCTGAAAGTACATGGCTTATATTCCAGATACTCTCCCAGGTTCAATGTATCCGGCCATGGATAATTTCCCTCCTCACAATCTTTTTGATATTTCCGGATAATGTCTGGCTTTGCCTCCCTCTGGTAAAGGTCATATACTTCCCTTTCAAACGGATGAATCATAATGTCCTGATCAAACCGAAAGTTTCCTCCCGCATGATCCACATGGCAATGCGTATTCAATATGCGGTAAGGTAAAACTGTCAGATTTTCTACTGTTGCCCGTATATCCGCAAAGCCATATCCGGTATCAATAAGAAGCGCCGATTCCCGGCCTGTCACAAGAGTACAGGCCACACCCGGTTTTTCCCAGATATGATAGATTCCTTCTGCGACTTTACGCACGTGAAAATAATCCTTGTTATACATAGAAACGCTCTTCTTCCTTCACAATACCATCATAAAATTTTCCTGCCATTGAGCGCAGCAAAACGCCAGTAAATGCCTAGGACAGTAAATTTGCAATCGGATTATAGAACAATGCCGCACAGTCGATTAAAATAACCAATGTAACGACGGCAATAATTAACAGCTGCATAAACACTTTGTTCTGGTACTCTTTGGTAAACTCTTCTTCCATCTCGTTCCCAAGAGCTCCCATGATTAAAGCTCCTCCGGTAGACATGGGAGAATAACCCGCCAGAGCTCCGCCTGCAGCCACTGCCGACATAAGCGCAACCGGATGAGCACTCACCTGAGCTGCCAGATCAATACACATCGGCATCATTGTCGGATAGACAACGCTCAATGCAGAGCTTACCAGGCTAAGAAGGCCTGCAGAAAGACCCATGAGCGGTGCAGCAGTAGTGGAATTCATAATGGAAGCCAGGGCATCGGTCATCATGGAAATACCACCCATCTCATCCACTATATTAAGCAACGCGCCTACACAGAGAACCATGATGATGGTATTCCACGGCATTGCCTTAATACATTCATTGTCATCCGCAACCCTCATAATCAGTAGAATTGCTGATACAGAAAACGCTGCCATACCGATATTGACATCAAAGAAGATGATCAAAATCAGCATCAGGACAATTCCTCCCAGACTGGCCAATTGTTTTTTATTGAACTTTTCAACGCTTCCTGTGCCTTCTATCTGCTCCGGTGCTTTTACTTTATAGCCCTTGAATACGAAAAATAATATAAGGCATATGATAATACTGGTAATCCCTGTGTTCAACATGATAACGGCATTTGTCACGCCTTCATATCCCCCTGCTTCTACCGCACTTATGATAATTGACCCTTCCGGAGTAATAGGAGAAAATCTCCCCGGCAGCATACCTGTGATACCAATCAGAGCCATCATCAGCGGATTATAACCGGTCCTTCTTGCAATAGACACTGCCAATGGCGGAATAATCGCCAGGACAGGGACGCCGCCAGGGCCGATTGCCGTGATGACAAAGCCCGTCACCGCGATCAAAATCGGAAGAAGCCATACCCGCTTTCCAGCCAACGCCACGATTTTTCGCGCAAGCAGATCGAGTGCTCCCGTCTTTGTCACAATCGAAAACAGCAGAGTAATTCCCACCAGCGTAGTAAACAGAGAAACGCTGATTCCTCCAATCAGATCGCTGTCACTCAGACCAAATACCCTGACCGCGATCACGCCAATAAACATCGCAAGTATTCCGATATTATTTTTTCTGAGGAATGCCAGTACGATGGCCGCAAAAAAGAAAATAATTGCAACTATATCCATTTTTACCCCTTTCCGATAAATTTATATTTTTTACCTTAACATAGCATATTATATCTACATGCAACCGGCAACGTGTACAGCAGCAAAAGAAAAGCAATACCGCTGCACATAAAAGAAACTCACGAAGCCATTCGACAGACGGCACTCTGACAACTGGTTATATTTGCACTGATATCCGCCCCCATCTGTTTCGCGGTCAGGTTCAATCTTTCCAGATCATAATCCGTCTTGATTCCAATATGATGCAGCATATAAATCAGGTCTTCCATCGCTATATTACCCTTTGCACCCGGGACAAAAGGGCATCCTCCCATACCGCCCAGAGACGCATCTACCATAGTAATCCCCTCTTCCAGTGCCACATAGACGTTAGCCAGCCCCATACCGTATGTATCGTGCATATGCAGGGACACTTTACTCATGTCAGTATATTTCCGGATCTCGCGCAGAATATTTCGTGTGTTTTCCGGATTGCTGATGCCCGCTGTATCGGCAATACCAAATTCCTCCACCCCAACGGACTCTGCCTCATCAATCAGCCATTTTACGCGATCTAATGGCACTTCATCACCAAAGGGCGAACCAAAGATGCATGGCATCGCAAGGATGATATGTAAATCATCCGCTTCCTTAGCCAGATTTTTGAATATTTCCAGGGATTCCCGGATTGTGCGCCTGGAATTTCGCAGGTTATGCTCTTCGCTCGCGGAAAGAACAAATTCCACGTGTTCAAAACCGGCTTCCCTCGCATCCTCAACCCCGCGCCTGTTTAAAGCCAGAGCATAAGATACCACATTGTTCTCCTTCAGAAATTGTCTGACTCCGGCAAATACTTCTCCCGCATCACTCATCTGCGGCACATACTTCGGATTTACAAAAGAAGTAATCTCCATTTTTCCGGCTCCGCACTTTACCATCTCTTTAATGTAGTGGATTTTCATGTCCGTGGGTATCGAAATCGGATGATTCTGCCAACCGTCACGAGGACACACTTCACAAACCGTCACCTTTTCAGGCATTGACATCTTCTTTCGCTCCTTTAATTCATTATGTGATTTTCCCGAAACCGGATAATTTCTTCTTCGCTAAATCCTAATTCAAGGAAAATTTCCTCATTGTCTTCTCCAAGATCGGGCGCCGCCTTGAAATATTGGCAAGGTGTTCTTTCCATTTTGATCGGGTTCCCGATCACAGTCAGTTCGGAGATCTCCGGGTGGCTCTTCGGTGCCGGCACTTTTACCAGCATCTCGCGAACCTCAGTAATATTCCTGTCTCTGCATATCTGTTCACAGTTGTAGATCGGTGCTGCGGGAACACCGACAGCATCAATCGCATCAACCGCTTCCCTGGCGGTTTTGTCAGATGCCCATCTTTCAATGATCTTTTTCAACGAATCTGCATTTTTCATACGATTTTCTGTATCGCAGTATAATGGATCGTCCGTAAGTTCCGGCATGCCCATCATGGAGGACAGAGCCGCAAAATGCTTGTCCGTGCCGGATGCGATCACAAAATAGTCATCCTTTGCCTTAAAGGAATCATACGGTGCGCTTGTGATATATCTGTTTCCGGTTTTCGTCGGGGAAACGCCGGTATACACATACTGCATCAGTTTTGCTTCCATACCGGAGACGATAGAATCCACCAGCGCAACATCAATATGATTTCCTTTCCCACTCTTCTCACGCTTTAATAAGGATGCACAGACAGCAATCCCGACATTCAATCCTGCAAACATATCTCCGATTGCCATGCCTGCCCGCGTCGGTTCCATGCCCGGCCATCCGGTAATGCTCATGCTGCCGCCCATCGCCTGTGCAATCAGATCATAACCGGGTCGGTGGGAATTCGGTCCATACTGCCCGAATCCGGAAATAGAGGCATAGACCAGACGGGGATTCAGTTTTTCGCATTCTTTCCACCCAAAACCGAGCCGATCCATCACACCCGGTCGATTGTTTTCAATTAACACATCCGCGGATTGAATTAATTTTGAAAAGAGCTTTTTCCCATCCTCTGTTTTTAAATCCAAAGCGACGCCGCGTTTGTTGCGGTTTAAGTTCTGAAAATACATACTCAGTCCGCTCTTCTTCTCCAAAGGGCGCGCATTCCTCACAAAATTACCGCCGCTGCGCAGATTTTCAAATTTTATGACATCCGCCCCCATATCAGCAAAATACATCCCGATATACGGACCCGCCAGAAAATCGGTAAAATCAATCACTCGAATTCCTTTCATTAACTGTTCACCCATATTATTCTTCCATCCTTTCACGAAAATTGTGTAAAACGCTGCCTGTTCAGTCATAACTGCCAGGTTTTTTCCTCAAGCTTGATAAACATATAAATTGCAAATATCATGCCAGTTTTCATTCTGTAAACGTAATTTAATGGCCAACCTTTGATTTTTACGCATAATTTTCTCCCAATTTTTTTACAATCACTCTGAAAAGCATAAAAAATCCAGGGCAAACACCCGCAAAAGTGTCAACCCTGGTTTACTCTGGTTTACATCATTTTCATTTGATCCAAATCTTGTATTCCAATATATAAAACTCTTACTTCAGTTTTTTATACAGCGCCTGACGGCTGATTCCCAGCGCCCTGGCAATTTCAGTCTTCGTCAACTGCCTGTCCAACAGAGATTCTATCACCATTCTCTCGACAGTCTGGTTCAACTGTCGAAGATCAATTTTAAAATTCTCATCCACCAGCACATCCTTCGACTCGGAAAGCTTCAATATATCACCGGCGGAATTGTCACCGGAAAATGCAAAATAACGCAGCGCTGTACTCTTAATTTCCCTGACGTTTCCGATCCAGTCATGCTGCAACAGCAAATCCGTAAAATCTGCAGAAAGCACTATGCTTTCCGAATCCTGGTGGTTCAATTCCGCCAGATAATGGCGGAATAGCAAAAGAATATCCTTTTTTCGCTCACGCACAGGCGGGATCTTGATTTCAAACGTATTCAGGCGAAAAAACAGGTCTCTGCGAAAATTATCCTGACGAATCATGTCGGGAAGAGGCTGATTGGATGCCGCAATCACCCTCAAATCCAACGGAATGACATAGTCAGATCCAACTCTCATGACCTCCCGCTGCTCCAGCACTCTCAAAATCTTTGCCTGCAAATTTTCCGGCATACTGTTGATTTCATCCAGAAAAATCGTGCCCTCATGTGCTAACTCAAACAGCCCGGCTTTTCCCTCTTTCTTTGCACCGGTAAAAGAACCGCCCACATACCCGAACAACTCACTTTCCAAAAGTGATTCTGTCAGGGCGGCACAGTTTACCGCGACAAAGGGGCCTTGTCTTCGTCTGCTTGCGTTGTGAATACTCTGCGCAAACAATTCTTTGCCTGTACCATTCTCACCATAGATCAACACGGATCCATCCATACCGGCAATTTTCTTCGCATGGTCAATAATCCGGCACATTCCTGCATCTTTCGTCAGAATATCTTCAAAATAATACTTTGCAACTAATCCTTTTTGCGTCAATTTTCGGCGGATATTGCGCTCCGCTTCCTGAATTTTAGTCACATCCTGAATCGTTGCAATAAATTTCTCTTCCTGATAATACTGCACAGGCGCAATCGTCACGTTCAGCGTGGCATTTCTGACATGGCTAAAAAATACCACCGGATTATCTTCGCAAATCTCACGCGAGCGGCGTGCCGGCATATCCCGGATCACTTCCCTGATATCTTTTCCATTCAACTCATCAATCGGCATATGCAGGAGCTGCTCCGCTCTGCGATTGGCCTCACATATAATATGGTGCTGGTCAAAAATCAAAATTCCCTCGTCAATATTAGACAGGATGCTCTTCATGAGATTTGTGTGCTGCACATTCATCCCGGACTGCCGAAGATGATTAACTGCCCGCTCTACGGCTTCTCTCGCAGATTCAGCCTGCGTCCCGATATCTTTTAATATCAGATCTTTCCGGCTTGTGACCTGCGGTGCCAGAACACTGGTAACGACCATCACCTGCTGTTCCGGTATCGACTCGATCTGTTTTTTAATTCTTCCGGGGTTCTATATCGCCTCACCTCAATCGAAACCTGAAACAATGGCAGGTTTTTCTCAAACGAGACTGCTATTTTCTGATATAAAATAACATATATTTTACCGCTATATTTTTCTGTATCAATACATTGTCCAATAGCTGTCAGAATATCAGATGTCTGTACCCGTACCTCCAACACACTGATGGAATCTGCAACTCCCATCAAACGGTCAAACGTACCTCCGCGTGCAATGATAGCGCCGTATCCCTCCTCGCAAAGGCGACGGTATTCTGATCTTACATGATCCAGATCGATAGTCTGAACGATAACCGTTCCTTCATCCACATATTTTCTCAGATTATTTTCCATTGGAGCTATCCACTCTTCAGAGGATACCACGTACGCTATCTTCTTTGAGAGGGTATTCATCATATCAGCCATTTCTTCTATATCGTCTCCACTCCATCACATATCTAATCCCATCATTCAACATCTTAAAGCAATCCAATCCCCTATTGTTATCTATCATAACAAACATTCAAAGATTTATCCATGACTTTGAAATGATGTTTCGCCAACGTTTTTCAGATAACACAAATCCATTTCTGCCCCGTTTATCAGGTTTTATTTATAGTAACGGCGTCATGTAAACCGGCAGGAAAACAATCCCTTCTTCTTCTTTTCTATCACCGGTGTGAATCACATAAGGGATATAAGTTTGCTCCGAATATTTTTTTATAAACTTTTTCAACGACGAAATCGTATAATTTTTGCCTGATTTCACCTCAATTGGAGAGATATTATGACGATTTGTAATTTTGCTTTTCGCAATCAGAAAATCAATCTCCATCCGGGACTCCCTGTCTTCCCTGGATGGGTTGGAATAAAAGTATAATTTATGTCCTGCAGCAGCCAGCATCTGGGCAACAACATTTTCCATAATCATTCCTTTATCCACTTCCAGTTTGTCAAATAAAAGCTTCTTATAAATTTCCTCACTGACAATCCCATTCTCATCGAATGCATGACTGATCAACAGACCGGTATCTCCCATATAACATTTCAACGTCAGACGATCCATATTCAGCTTCAGACCCAGATTGGGTGCGGTGGCATTGTAGCATATATTTGTAATCATTGCATCTTCCAACCAGAACAGGGCATCCTCATATTCCCGGAACCTGGCTCCCTTTTTTAAAGAAGACAGGCGGAATTTTTTCTCATGTTTCTGAAGCTGTGCGGGAATCTCATCAAAAATGCTCTCTACTTTCATCTCATATCCCTGCGCGTGTTTCACGATATCAGCGCGGTAAAGTGCAAGAATATCTCTCTTGATCTGATCTACCTGATCAAAATCCCGCGTCTTCGTGTACTCATTCACCGCCTGTGGCATGCCCCCGACAATCAGATACTGACGAAAATAATCCATCGATTTTCTATGCATCGTCTGCCCCATCGGCGTCTTTTCATCGTAACATTTTCGAATAATATCCATTAGGATATCGTTTCCCATCGCCCAGAGAAACTCTTCAAAATCCATCGGATACATTCGTATATGCCGCTCCTCGGATGGAATCAGAATATCACTGACATTCTTTTTTATTGACATCAGAGAACCGGTCTCCACATAATCATATCTGCCATCAGCCACAAGATATTTGATGGCAGCCCGCGCCTTTGGAAACATCTGAACCTCATCAAAAATAATCAGAGAGTCCCGATTATGCAGTTTTACATTAAAATATCCGGAGAGATACATGAAAAGAGTATCCAGATCGTTCAGATAATGCAAAAATAAATTCCTCACATCATCATCAACCCGGTTAAAATCTATCAGAATATAAGATTTATAATTTTGCCTTGCAAATTCTTCTACTATATAGCTTTTTCCCACACGACGCGCACCGTCAACCAACAATGCTGTCTTTCCTTCCGAAGTTTTTTTCCATTTAACAAGTTCATTGTAAATCTTTCTTCTCATGACAGACCTGCTTTCCGGCAACACATAATTAAGGTTTTTATACATTGATGGTATCACCAATTCAAAGTTTTTTCAATTCATTTTTATCACCAAATCAATATTTCTTTCTACCGCTCTTGTCACCAATTCAAGTTTTTTGGTTGTAATCATCCAGAAAATGATATTTTTCACCATCCTTAGTG
>JAJBTR010000383.1 GCA_020860745.1 Lachnospiraceae bacterium
ATATAGACAGGAGGCGTCTCATGAATCTCGATAATACCAGACTGGACATGGCCTACCAGCTTTTTTTCAAGGCAGTGCTGAATCATTCCTTCAAAGAATTACTTTCAGCTGCCTACTCCCTGCTGCGATTTCCTGTTTTTTTAAATGACGATATGGCAAACAATATATGCCAGATTCCTTCACAGAGTATAGGAGATCCCGACTGGGACTATATATATCAGAACGGACGCTCCAGCGAAGAGCATTTTTACGGTTTATATACCAAATACCTATCCGATCCGGATACGCGTTCTTTTCCGGTACTCATAGAAGCCGGGGATAAAGTCTGGACAAGACAGTTTGTTTCTGCACTCCACCAAAAAGGACGCATGCTTGGATACACTGCATTTCTGATTGGAGCAGCAGACTTCTCTGAGGAAGATATTGACATTATCCGCCTTTTTAACCGGACATGTCTATATCTCCTTCTGCTTGCGGAATCAGAAGATAAGGTCAGCAGCACCCAGAGTGTAGAGTACCTGCATCTGCTCCTTGAAACCTCCGACCCTGAGGCCGCATCTACCGAAAAAATCGTAAAAAGCCTGGCCACTATGTATAAACCCGGATATGTCATACTGATCTGTTCCACAAACGAGGACCAGACCGAAGCGGTATATTTATGCAATGAGATCATGCGCGCAAACAGCCAGACGGTTGCAACCATATACAAAGGCCACATGGTGACATTAGTCAGCGAGGTAAATGATCTGTCACTGAATTATTCTCCTACACAGAAACTGGCAGAATTTTTCCAAAGGCATCATTTTTATGCCGCAGTTTCAACCGGATTTCAATATTTGACTGCCAATACAATCCAGGCATACTACGAACAGGCTTATCAGACGCTGATTTGCGCTCAGAAACAAAACCAGGACAAAAACAGAAACGTATTCTCTCAATTCAGAGATTACGCTCCGGAGCAATTGTTTTTAAGTTTTAAAAGCAGAAACCCATATCTGTACGGAAACAGCCAGGCTTTCTGCAAGCCGGTTATATATGACATTCAAAAATATGATATACAGAACGGAACAGACTATTTCCAGACATTAAAGATTTACCTCTGCAATATGAAAAACTCGAAAAAGACAGCAGAGCAGTTAAATATCCATGCCAATACCGTGTTATACCGTCTGGAACGCTTAAAAGACTTGTTTCACATTAATCTCAACGATGGACAGGACTGTATCCTGTTGTTACTCTCCTGTCTGATGGCGGAATCCTGACATTAATGCAACCGATACAGATATTAGCGTGGAAGCTTCCCAGGAACTCGATCACATTCTTCGATCCTGCAATCTACAATCGTGTGGAGGCAATCCAGGTTCTCTTCCGATGATGCGCATGAAGCAGTAGAGCAAAAATGCTCCCTTGCCTCCCTGCCTGCCATCTTCAGCCCGGTAAATTCTGAAAGACGCCGGTCAAACCCCTTCCCAGATCTCATTTTTGAAAAATTATTCTTTCTTTTCTCCCAACGTCATCCATAACCATATCATTTTTAACTCCACAACGACAGACGGAAGTAAAAAATTCCGTAACTTCTTCCCCTCCTACCTCGCCGCGGCTGCAGCTTTTGATCGATGTGCAGGCAAAAATCGATGAAGGAAAAAGGGAAGGCTAGAAGTAATTAGATGAAACAGGACAACCGGATGTATACTCTCACTCTCTGAATTGGCTGATGAACAGCACCGTTATTTCAGAAAACATCCGGTTGTCTTCCCCTAGTGTCTTATTATACTCATCGTTTACTTTGCATCAAAAATTGCCCCGCCCTTCGGACAGTTTTTTACTTCCCTGTTACAAGGGACCCATCTGACCGCTTCACATGCAATTCTTGCTAACATGTTCTTTACAATTTGTAAAAGTCCAGATTTTTTCTTATAAAAACAGGTCCTGTCTCCCAACCTTCGCTTCCGGCAATAACTGAACCGCCATTCCATCTTCTTCATCCCATATACACTCCAACAACAGCAGCATTGTTCCATCCTGCTTAAATAATAATGTCTTTGGTGTAACAACCCTGGAAAGTTCCACGGCATCTTCCATACATCCCGCATCTGTTTGATATTGAGCCATTTCCTTCAGATTTGAATTAATATATTCGATTAATAACGTACCCGCCATATCAAAGTACACGCTCTTCTTTTTCGTGAATTCCTGATAGGCAGAACGCTGCTCATCCGTAATCGGTTTGCCGGAAAACGCTTTTGCTGCGACAGTAATTTCATATTTTTTACCAAAAATAATCTCATCCTGTTTCCTGACCCATCTATGTTTATACGTCATTTCTCCAAAAACTGCATCCATACACTTTTTTTCCATTTCACAACCTCCTCCGGTTATGCACTCTGCAAAGATTTATATTCTGATATACCGCCGGAATGCGAAATATTGCCATGTACCTCTGTCGGCACTAATTGCATCGTTGAACAATTCCTGCACTCATGCCATGTATACCTGTTTTCCTGCCGCCATTTGGCTACTTGCTCCGGGTCACAGCCTAATTGCTCTGCCAGCCTTTCGTCCGCCTGATCAAAATTTGCATCCCTGTCTTCCGTAAAATCATCAATTTCAACCTGGCCTTTGGAAACTTCAGAAAAATCCGGTTCTCCATCAAGAAATGGGATTTTTTCAAATTCATATTGATCCTTAATCTCGTCCCATGTCTTATGTTCCGGATTAGTTCCGTTTCTATCACCCGGAATCACATCCTCATCCGGAATCCAATCTGAGTTACCTGCTGTCCCTGTCCATTCTCCTCCATTTCTGGGGAGCCGGCTGTTTTTTTCAACGGCAGTATCCGTGACTTCATTTGATTCTTCTATATTCTCTTTGATCTTCTCAGAATCATTTTCAGAACAGTCCCCGCGCAGATTCTGAAAGAAATCTCCTGACTCAAATAATTTGTCAAATTTTCTCTGCCGTTCCTCATCAGTTAACACTGAAATCTCCGGATTCTCTCCATCTTCTGTTTGATTCTCTATCCGGTCATCTCCCATCAGCCGGTCATACCTGTCCAGCGTCTCCCGGCTGAACTCCTGATTGGCACCTCCGACTGACTCCGGCGTCTCTGAAATCTCATTTCCGCCGCCCAAATGCTCCATACGCCCGCCCTCCTCTTTAAATTGTGTACTCTCGAAATCTTCTCATTATGCATCTCACATAAAAT
>JAJBTR010000303.1 GCA_020860745.1 Lachnospiraceae bacterium
CTTTACTCCGTCAGGTTATTCAGTTTTCATTTATTATACTCTCACTTTCTGTTTTTCTCAACCGGAATTCCGGTCTTTTGGGGAATTATAAAGTATTGTTTGCGACAGGTCTGTCCTGAGGGAATGCTTCAGGCGCGGCTCAGTATGTGATCAGATTTTCCAGGAGACAAAAGCTATGCCTTTTTTCACTCCACAGAACGCAAAAAACAATTTTCCTGTGAGGCAAAAAAGGCATAGCTTCACCATTCCGCATGGGAACATGCGGATTTCCTGCACCGATATGTCATCCTTCTTCTGCCGATGTGCCCATGCTTCATACAACAGGAATCTGGAATTTGTAGGTGTCATCGTAATGATAACGGTTATTCTATCTTTTCCAATGCGAATTCAAACCCTACCTCGACTTTCTGCAGCCTTCCAAACATTTCCAGCTCCAGATACACTTTTCTCCGGTGTTTGTCGATTTTTTTTGATCAGCCCCTCTTTCCCTTTCAGGGGACCGCTCAGAACCCGCACCTGCGATGTTTCAAATAGTAACTCTGACAGCCCGACGACCTGTTCCTCGCCGCCCAGCTGCTTCATAAACCTTGTTTCCGCCTCGGTCAGAGGCACGATGTCGTCGCCGACGCCCAGCAGCTTTGTCAGCCCGATGACTTCCCGCAGATAGTGGAACGTATCCGGGATATTCTCTGTGTCGAGAAAGACATAGCCGGGAAAAAGCCTGCGCTTTTCGGTGATCCACTCCCCGCGGAATCTTCTCCGCTCTTCATAGCAGGGAATGAAGCTTTTATGTAAAACCGATTCCGGTATTTTCACGCCGCACTGCTGACAGATGCTCTCTTCGGAGTCGGTGCGGACCTGCACTACATACCACATGCATTTTTGTTTCCTTGTCTCTCTGTCTCTCAGATATTGGGAACTCTCGCAATGGCTTCCCTGGCTTTGAGCAAATAAATTATTACCATTTTGCGCAATAATTCATTTTTAAATGCCTAATGCTTCCCAACCGGATGGAATGTCGGCACAATATCCGCCACCATTTTCACGATATCCTCACTGTTCTCATAGCTGGCCTGCGCCAGCTCTTCCAGCTGCTTTAAGAACTTCTCCACCTCAAAGGGGATGGGTTTCCCGATATAGATCAGCTCATTGTCGGTCTTCTTAATGCCTTCCTCCGCCATGAGCTTTTCCTCATACAGCTTCTCGCCCGGACGCAATCCGGTATATATGATTTTGATATCCTCATCCGGCTTGTATCCTGACAGCTTGATCAGGTTTCTCGCCAGAGAATCGATTTTCACCGGTTCTCCCATATCCAGCACGAAGATTTCGCCGCCCCAGGCGTAGGTCCCCGCCTGCAGCACCAGACTTACCGCCTCCGGGATCGTCATGAAAAACCGTGTGATGTCCGGATGGGCCACCGTCACAGGACCGCCCTCCTCGATCTGCTTCCGGAAGCGCGGGATCACGGAACCGTTGCTGCCCAGGACATTTCCGAAACGAACCGCCACAAACTGGGTGCCGGTGCGCTCCCGGTTTTTTGTACTTTCTACTTTAAGCTTCCCATCGCTGTTATCCGCCATACCGGCCTGACCCGTCTGCTCAGGGCGGGTTCCGCCATACATGGAGCGGGTTCCGTCCGCCGCCATATGATCCATGGGGTCATAGGCGACCTGACCGCCGATCACCTTGTCCCGGTGTGCATGGACAAAGGGGAGCATGTCGATGCGTCCGCTCCTGCTGACGGCGTCCATACTCTGGATCACCATCTCGCAGAGGCGCTTGGACGCGCCCATGATGTTCGTGGGATTCACCGCCTTATCCGTGCTGATCAGCACGAAGCGCTTTGTGCCGTTTTTCAGTGCCGCATAGGCTGTCTTGTATGTACCGATGACATTGTTCTTGATCGCCTCGTTGGGACTGAACTCCATCAGCGGCACATGCTTGTGGGCAGCCGTGTGATAGACGATGTCCGGCTTATAAGTCTCAAACACAGAGTTGATCTTCCGGCTGTCCCGGACAGAACCGATCAGAACATCCAGCTTCAGATCCGGATATTTTTCCCGCAGCTCCAACTCGATATTATAAGTCGTATTTTCATAAATGTCAAAGATGATCAGCCTGCCGGGTTCATGTCCCGCGATCTGGCGGCAGAGTTCGCTTCCGATGGATCCGCCTCCTCCGGTGACCAGAATCGTCTTGCCTCTGATCTGCTGAAAAATCTCATCCATCTCCACCCGGATCGGCTCACGCCCCAGCAGGTCCTCGATCGCCACCGGCTTCAGCCTGCTGACGAGCACCTCCTCGCTGGCAAGCTGATAAATCCCCGGAAGGCTTTTCATTTTACAGCCGGCTTCCTTGCAGATATTCAGGATGTCCTTTCTCACCTGTACAGATGCGGAGGGAATACAGAAATAAATCTGATCGATCCCGTATTTTGTCACATTCTCCAGAATATCGTCCCGCCCGCCGACCACCGGCACGCCCTCGATAAAACGTCCCCACTTGTTGGCGTTGTCATCGATGACGCAGCAGGGTCTGTAATCAATCTCATTCGTCTGCATCAGTTCCCTGACCACGTTCCGTCCGGCTGCTCCGGCGCCGATGACCATAACCCGGTGCTCCGGACCGCTCTCCGCGGGAAGCGGATTCTTCCGCATTACCTCGTTGTAGAACCGGTAAGAAAAACGGCATCCCACGATCAGGATTGTCTGCATAACCAGGCCTATTACATAGTAGCTGAAAGGCATACGTGTGCAGAATATGGTGATACACACGATATGCGCCAGCGAAGCGATCGCAGAAGTACCTCCATAGCGCAGCAGCTCATGAAAACCGGCAAAACGCCAGATTCCGCGGTACATCCGCATAAACCAGAAAAACACAACCGTTCCCGCCAGATACCAGGGAAGGAAGTGGACATAAGCCAGAAAATACTGTTGCGGGATGTTAGAGTATACAAAATCAAACCGCAGAAACAAACCGAAAAACCAGGATAAGGTAATTGCGACAACATCAAACGCCATCAATCCCAGCGCAATTACTTTCCAGTGATGTATTTTTTTCCTCATGAAACCTTTGTTTATCATTATAACTCCCCCCGAAGTCCGGAGGGGGCAAGTACCTTTCTTTAAAATACTGTATATCGTGTTTGCCAGATTATATCATGCAAAACACAGAGCAATTATACAT
>JAJBTR010000020.1 GCA_020860745.1 Lachnospiraceae bacterium
ATTTCGGCACATCATATCCCTGAAACGCGAGCTCCCGGCGCTCCACGCTTCTGGTCTCCGTAGTCTTTACAATCTTCCGAAGCATCACTTCATCCACAGAGATCGCTATACTCCCCAAACCGAGAGGCTTGGCTCCGCCGAGCTTATACCCATGATTCTTTTCACGCAGTTGCGCCTCGTCACCTGCATTCAGAACAAAAATCAGCTGATCCAGTGCTGTCTTTGTCAGATTCTGAAAATATAATTTTCCTGCAAATGCAACGCCTTCTTTTACAGGCCGTATGGTCATATTCTGGTTGCTCGGTTTATACGACTCTAATTTATCTAATTGAAAACTGAGATTGTGCCAGAAAAATTTTCTTCCGTTAATACCGTTTTTATTAGGATTAATTTCTCCTTTTGTATTGATATAATAATCATATGTCCAGAATACGGCATCTTCGGCGTCTTCAGCAGGCCGCTGCAAATAAAACTCCATGTTATTCAATTTCGGAGACGACAACGGCGGCAATGTTACCTGTCTGCCATAGCACATTTCTGCAGATTCCTCCTGACAGGTCAGATCCGAGAATCGAATTCTGGATGTCACCGCAAAAGCTTCTCCTCTCCCGTTCGTCTTTACGGTTCCAAACAGAGCGCATGCCGGGCAAAGATTGTTTTTATTGCTGCACGGACGATATTCTCCAATCATATCTTTTATCTTCGTGTTGTAGATTTCCCGCGTGATACAGGCAGGTGACAACATCAGAAAATTCAGCCCGTTCTTGTTGATATCGCTGTAATATACCGGAAAATATTCTTCCCCCTGACCCTTCTGGAACACAGTAAACTGACTGCAGTATTCCTCATAGGGATGTTCCTTGTTTTTTTTGTATTCCTTCAGAACTTTTTCTAAGGTTTCTAAGGATATGTCTTCCCTTAACAGTTCATCCTTGTTAAGAGCAAAAACATGGCAGCAATGCTTCTGCTTTTCCTTTTTTTCATATTCGGACCATCCTCGCCCTTTATGATATAACCATCAAGATCTGACTCATGTTGTCTTGACAGTGAAACATTCATAGCAAGCGGTTTTCCCTTTTCCCTACGCGTTTCCTTGTCTTTGCGCACCTTCTTTTCAAAGTAAACATGACTGCCTTCAGGGACACCATTCTGGACATAACATTTCCTGGTATAATGAAGGAAGTCCTGCGCCCAGTCATCCTCCAAACTATTTTCTCCCCTGGTTCGCATCAGGCAGTCCTCCGCCTTATAAAGATCAAAAGTTCCCTTTTCGTTTCTTCGAATCAATCCTGCCTTAAACACCTCATTCGTCCGCTTGCTCAATGTCACATCATCGTCCACAGCAGACATACAGGAGTTAGTCAATATTTCAAAATTACTCCGGATCATCCCGCGCATTTCACTGCCCGGGATAACCGGCAGCGCATCTCGCGCCGGACCTGACTGAGAGGAAAGATCCGTGTAGGTAAAAAGTCATAGGACTTATGATCCGCTGTCTCCTTTTGCATATCAAACGTGTCCGAATTGCTCGTATTCGGGATAAAAAGAGGCGTTTTGGTCAGCACAGAATAATGAATCACTCCTGTATAGCCTTTTTCCTTGTCCTCTGCGGGCGTAGCGGCGCGCCCGGGAGATAACGGGATAAAATTATATGGATTTACAAACTGATATTTACTCATCACATGCCCCTCCCATTGTCAAGCGGTAATTGTCCACAGAAGCCATACCGTTTTTATCATACGCGATGTGGTTCAACACCGTGATTACGCCTTTTCCCTTCTCCAGCAGCACCAACTCTCTGTAAACAGCACTTTCTTCATTTTCAGGAAAATCCGCGACAGTCTCAATCATTCCCTGCGGGAAGCGCGGGCTTCTCGTCGCGATCGCGCGGTACTCCTTCTTCCGGTCAAACAAATGTACCTCCAGCAACTCCTGATCTGCCAGATTATCCGCAATCTCAGCTTTATCCTCATAGGTCCGAAACAGTACTGACCTGCGGGTATAGAGAAGCATCTGGCCTCTCTCGGGCGCACCCTCCAAATTCAACTCATTCCAATACATCACTTACCTCCTCCCTATAGCAGCGAATATAATTCTGCCCTGCAGTCGTCCAGAGAGATTTCCTCACTGCAGACAACGTCACATTCTTCATCTTTTTCAAAAATTCCTCTGCCCACGGCAGTGAGTCCGCCAACAGGCACATAACCTTCCTGAATGTCCTTCACTACCATCTCCAGAACCGCCAGAAGGGCATGATATGCATAATCATTTTCACCCTTATCTGTATCTTTGCGAACCATGATTTCCAGGTTTGTCCGGCCGCCAAAATAAGCAATCTCCGAGTACAGCGCACCGTCAATGGTAGAAGCGTCAAACCGATTGATCTTATTTCTGGTGATTGGCAATGCTGTCGCTCCTTCAATCACGCTCTCACCGACCACGACTCTGGATTGCCACGCAGTTTTATCATCCAAAGAAACTTTGCCAAACCACAATTCCATCAATTCTTCTGTCCGAGCCTGTGTCAGTCCAAGTGATATGAGAATATCACGGATATCTGCCCGGATTGCGCCGTTCCAGCTGCTCCCCGGGATCACCGGCTTTCCATCACAGGTAAGATGTTCGTAATCCGCCTTTCCGGGCTGGGTGGAATAGTTCCGGAGGCTTATTCCGCCATTCCTTCTGAGAGGAACCGTAATTTTGACGTATTTCTTCATTACGGACGCCTGCAGACCCCCGTTCCACTGTTCAAAGGTCTCTCCCTCCGGATATAAGCTTACATCCTTTGCGTTCTTCTTAAAGCCCAGCCACTCAGAGATATCAAAAGATTCCTCCCCGCAGGCAAATGTCTTCTTCCAGATCTTTTCAATCGAAAGTCTGCCAAACCCTCTGTTTTTATTGGCTCCGATTCGAATGCTCCCATCCTGAATAGCTCTGAGGACGTCGCGGATATCCGCATCCCAGATCTCTTCCTCATCATTTTCACGAATCACATAGTTCAGATACATCATACCAACAGCACCGGTCTCAACCACCTGCATGTCAAACTTGTTTTCTACCGTTTTTTCCCGGGTGAGCTTTACGCCGTCCCGCACGGAAACTGCCGGTTGTGTAGGACAACACGATTCCCCCACCGGGTTTTCAAAGTAAAGATCGGACAAATAC
>JAJBTR010000411.1 GCA_020860745.1 Lachnospiraceae bacterium
CGGCAGAGCCGTCTGTGATGTTGCAATGGAACTTGTTGATATCCCAGTGTTCCCGTCCCAAGTTCCAGATGCCTGTCTCACCCTTAAATTCATCTACACAGAGGGCTTTCGGCAGGGAAGATGGCCTGTCAATGGAAATGATGTTGAAGACACTGGTGACCGCTTCGTCCGTCACGTGCTCTAATTTTGCAATCTCGTGGATGGATACCATTTCAGTAAGCTGCAGACAGATATCGGTAACAAGGGAATCCGTCATGCGGAGCCGGTCATGGACCCAGTCCAACGGCTCATAGTAAGAGGTGCGCAGTCTTTACATAAGAAGTGTCGGTGCATGAAAGTGACAAAACAGAACAGTTTGCGGCAGGAAGATGCCTGGCAGTCTGCAACCGGCCGGAATTTTTCACAATACAGTTCCTGGAATCGTAGTAAGGGCAGATGCGTTTCTGCGGCGGCGTTTCAACCGTGATGTCAATCCGGTTCCGGGCAAGGGGATTCCACGCTCGAGATGATTGTGATATCGGGTGGAAGTTGATAAAGACGCTTTGTGCTTAGTTGTCTAGCCATAGTTTTACCTTCTTTATATTTTTGATTAGACACCAAAGTTATAACACAGGTTAGACAGGATGGCTAGACAACTAAGCACAAAACAACAGAAACAGCGGTGGATAATGAGACTTCGGCAGTGCTGAAATTTCGCATGATGTATAAATAAGGAAGACCAGCTTGTATTTTAGAAAATAAAATTCCCTAAAATCGTATTCACGATTCCCGAATATCGGAAGATAATTTATTCATGGGCTTTACTATTGTATTCCATGAAATTGCAGCAAGTAAAGGGTGCCTTTGGCACCGCTGGCGCGGCTTTGCCCTTGACATGCAGCGATTTCATGGAAGTAAATAACAATCAAGCCCAAATGAATAATTATGCTTTCTGATGAATACTCTTTTTCCGATTTTAGGGAAAATGTCTTTCCGACATACACCAGCTTTTTGGAGAGGTCGGGGTGTGGGGCAGAGCCAACAGTGTACTGGCAATTACCAGTACACTGAGCGGAACGGAACGGTGCAGAATGGAGAGGGGCGGTGAATGAAGTCTATAGCTGCCACCAGGGAAAACAGGAGAACTACGGTGAGCCACGGTGATAGTGAGATTAACACCAGAATAAACGGGAGTTTAATAGCGGTACCAGAAATATCGGGAGAACTACCGTAAATGATGGTGAAACACCAAGCTATACGGCAGAATTACCGAGAAAAATAAGAGAACCGCAAAAATGGGATCGCACCTTGATAAATTAATACTTTAGCCCACAAAAATCGTGAAAATGAGATTAGGATTGGAGTATGTTCTTTGAAAGTAAAGTGCTTAGTGATCTGACTGTTTTTAAAGAACAGTTATAACCCATTATTGCAAACCGATATGATAGCTACTTGGACGATGTGAAAGATAAAGTGTACACGCGCAATCTCTACGGGCGTGATTGATAGAGCATAGGGAGGATAAATTAAATGGGTTTATTTACAGGAAAAACACTGATGATTACAGGAGGAACAGGTTCTTTCGGCAATGCCGTTTTAAATCGTTTCCTGTCTACAGATATCGGAGAAATCAGGATCTTCTCCCGCGATGAGAAGAAACAGGATGATATGCGGCATGAATTTCAGGCGAAGATGCCGGAGGCATCAGAGAAAATCAGCTTTTATATAGGAGATGTGTGTGACTTACAGTCGGTTAAAAATGCGATGCACGGTGTAGATTTTATTTTTCATGCGGCGGCTTTGAAACAGGTGCCCTCCTGTGAATTTTTCCCGATTGAGGCGGTAAAAACGAACGTTCTGGGTACAGAGAACGTACTGACTGCGGCGATTGATGAGGGAGTGGAGACTGTCATCTGTCTTTCCACGGATAAGGCAGCCTATCCCGTAAACGCCATGGGAACTTCTAAGGCTATGATGGAAAAGGTGATTGTGGCAAAGAGCCGGACTGCGAAAAGGACAAAGATTTGCTGCACGAGATACGGTAATGTTATGTGCAGCCGCGGCTCTGTCATTCCACTGTGGATTGATCAGATTAAATCTGGCCAGCCGATTACACTCACGGAACCAAATATGACGAGATTTATTATGTCTCTGGAAGAAGCAGTCGACCTAGTGCTGTTTGCGTTTGAATATGGTGAAGCGGGGGACATTCTCGTTCAGAAAGCGCCAGCCTGCACAATCAAGACACAAGCGGAGGCTGTGTGCGAGTTATTTGGTGTAAAGAAAGAGGATATCAAGATTATCGGTATTCGTCACGGGGAGAAGATGTATGAGACCTTGCTCACAAACGAAGAGTGCGCTCATGCTATTGACCTTGGGAACTTTTACCGTGTTCCTTGTGATAAGCGAGGTCTGAATTATGACAAGTATTTCAAGCATGGCGACACGGAACGAAATCCGCTGACTGAGTTCAACAGCAATAACACGGAACTTCTAACGGTAGAGCAGACAAAAGAGAAAATTGCAGCGCTGACTTATATCCAGGAAGAACTGGCAAAGATGTAGTGATCGCTGTATAAAAACCGTTTGTCTATCCAGACATCCCGGGATGACCAGATCCTAGGAAAGATTAGTCAGTAGATTGGTGGTTTTAGTAGCCATTGTATATATCTCCTTAGTATTGATTGATTTTTTATGGCAAACAGAATTATAACGCAGAGGGTCAACAATGGCTACTAAAGCCACCAATCAATAGGAAGAGCAGAGATACAGAAAATAAACCATGATGTTCAGAAATTTTATGTGTACAATGGCGTTTTGCAAACGCTGATGTTTGTAAAGAATGTAAAAGGAGATTTTATTATGAGCATGAAAATGGTAGGGAGCTTCCCTGGTTATCAGAATTATTATCATCTGGTGCGATCAACGAAGTATCGAAAGAGTTTATTTGTTAATTTGGATGTTAGAAATCGTCTTAGAGATGTTCTGATGGAAATTTCAGAGCAAATGGAAGGACTCAAAATAGATGAAGTTACGGTAGCCTATAATCATGTCCATTTACTGATTAAAACAGAATTGCCGCTTGATAAAGTGGCCAAAAAACTGTATGGGGTATCTTCACGGTTGTTGAGAAAGGAGTTTCCTTTTTTGAAAGAGGAATCCGTGGAAGCTTTGTGGGGCGGTCGGGAATGTATATCCATTAAGGATAGAGATCATCTGTTAAATTGCAGATCCTATATACAGAGACACCAACCAGACAATACGAAAGTAGATGGGCCTTTGTAATCTTGAGACTGAATTTTTACCAGATTATGTCTATGAAATGGGATTCTGAAAAGAAAGATCCTTAATACAAGTGAGAAAGATCCTTCCGCGAAGGATATGTGGAAAACAAAGGGAGAGGGTACATGAACGATATAACGATTTTGCATATATCGGATTTACATATGCATCGAAAGAATTTAACGGCAGTTTTCAGAGGTTTTCTGCAGAAGATTGAGTCGGAGCAGTCAAAATGGAAGCATGTCATCGTTGTTGTAACCGGGGATCTGGTACAAAAAAGGAATTATAGCATGAAGGAAGCAGTGATTGATTTTTTTCAAAAGCTGCACCAGGCTCTCGGAGATAAGGTCTGCGGAATACATATTGTGCCGGGCAATCATGATGCGATATATGATTATGAGGGATCGTCTATATCAGACGAAATGAAACTGAATTTTGGAAATGATAAATCTGAAATTGAGGCCTATTTTTCGGGTGACGTTATCCGCCAGGTGTTTGAGGAGTATATCAATCTGAGAAATGAGATTTACTGCGAATTCGGGAGGGAGGCAAACGACAATATCTGGGATGTAAGTGTAGATGAAGTTGACGGGAAAAGGTTCTGCTTTATTGAGTTATGCTCGTCAGCAACTTCCTGGCACCAGGGGGTTAAGAATTATAACAAAATTTATATCTCAGAAAAACAGCAGGATGAACTGGTTGCAAAATATCAGGAAGAAGAAAATGTGGAGTTGACTTTTTTGCTGATGCATCATCCGATTAACTGGCTGAACAAGGAAGATGAGCGTATTCTGCAAAATGTCATTATGCATCCGGACGGGCTGAATGTGGATTTTATTCTTCGGGGACATACACATGATCAGGACATATATTATGTGAACAAGAATTACCGGACATCCATGACTCTGGTCACCGGGTTCGGGAAGCCAGACGATTACAAGGCAGAAAAAAACATGTCGCATATGTTTGCCGTCTATACGGTTAATCTGGATGCCAACTCCATGGAGATCTACAATTATCATTCGAAGCAGAAAGGGACGTTTTCTGTTGACAATACTCTATTCACAGATCAGCAGATGGACAAAAACGAGAACAAAATGATATTCCCGCTGCATGCGGAAACCAATTGTGAGTATATTGATCTGACGATGATCGGCGCAGGCAAAAAGCCGCTTTATTTTAACCGGGTGATGCTGGGGGATTTTAAAGGATTTTATCAGCGGATGTGCCAGTTCCGTATGAAACAGGCGGAAAACATACAGCTGATGAAGAAAGAAATCTTCGGTGATGTCCAGGTGGCGGCAAGTCGGTATCGGGGTATTACGAGAGAGGGAATTTCCGGGCTGAAACAGTTTTATGAAGATCGGGAAAACGCTCCATATCCCAAATTGCTGCGAAACAATGATGTCAGGAATATACTTTTTAAGAGAATGGACGCTTATCTGATGAGCTTCTGTATTCTTTTCCATTCTCTGTTTATATCTGAAAATAATTCCATCGAACTGGGAAGAGTCCACTTCCGCTATGGTTGTTATGACGAACAGGCTGGAGATTTTGTTTACAGGAAGAATGTTGCCTATTCACCGGATGAACAGGGAAAGGCGGATGTTTCCGAAACAAAATGGGGCGGGTTGATCAAAGGTGCATATGAGATGCAACATACCCTCGTATATTCGGTGAACAGCGAATCAAGCCTGAAAATCCTGGATCAGGATAAATGGACCGATTATATTACCGCGGTACTCTATTCCCCGGATTTTATCGGAAAAACGAAAGACAGAGGGGAGACCAGACCACTCTCTTCTTTTGGCGTCACTTTAAAATGCAGGGAAAACAAAGGGCGAAATATACTGTATTTCCTGGATTATATTAATTTTTCGGAGATGATCCAGTCGATGCTGGAAGAGTGCTTAAATGAGACGGGAATCAGAATGTGTGAATATGTGAATTATTTGAGGGAAGGAGCAATGGAAGATGTCAAATGAATTAAATGTGGCTCAGATCGTTACCCGGAATCAGTTTACGATGGATTCTGTTGTCAGAGTGAGGGTATCAGATCTGATGCAGCAGCTGTCGAAACTGACCAGAAAAAACCGGGAAGACAGCAATACAGCAACCATGATTCGGAATATATTAAGGGATGCTGCGGAGAAAAATGAGGATGCAGCAGAAATCAACATGCCGGTTCAGGATCTTGTCAGATTGTATGACCAGAATTCCGAGAATGACCTGGGGGAGATTGATTTCATACTCTGCAGGAATAACCTGGAAGAGGGACGAACGGCCCGGATTGACATATTTGCAAAAGACAGAAAAGGAATGTGTGTCGTATTCGGTGATCAGGCGTATCCCCTCCGGAAAGGAACCGAATACCGGGTAGGCCGCGAAGTCTATAATTCGATTATTATTGATTATGACCTGATTTCGAGAAACCATTGCAAAATTACCTGCGGGAAAGATGGGGTTGTAATGATCAGCGACCTGGATTCTACAAATGGTACTTTTGTCAATAATGTCAGACTGGAAAAAACTCACCCAGAGAGCTGGCAGAAAACGATATCATCAGGCTGAGTAATGTGATTGGGACAGTGAGAGATATGAGCAAACGCGTGTCCGGTAACACGTAATGTTAACAGAAACTATAAATTGCGCAGGAGCATCCGGAGAAGCGGGAAATTGCATGGAAATGGATACACCTTAACTTCCTGAAAATTTTAACCCTCAATGAATTTCGTGGCTTGCAATCGTCATTTTTACTACATCCAAGGCACATTTTAGGCTTCCTTTGTTGAGGGTTAAATGGTTCTTAATAATTGTGCCTTAATTGTTATTGGAATGTGCGGAAAAAGCCATAATTTTCCACCTATTTACGCCATTTTCAGTGCTTTGTTTTGACTCATCATATGAATGAGGGTTAAATTTTTTGGAAGTTAAGGATACAGGAAGAGAAATATCCGGTATACAACTGGTATGTGGATGGTAAGAGGGAAGAAGAATATGAGGATATGATCAGATTTGCTGATGATGAGAACTTTGATTTTTGAGAGATTCGCAAAACAGACTTCGAGGAAGCATGAAAATCAGCTTCCTCAAAGCTGGATTGTGCAGGTTTATTTCTTCTCGAACTCGGCGAGTTTCGCGGTAAGCTCCTTAATCAGATTCTGCTGTTTGACAAGAGCAGCGTCTTTGTCAGCGAGAGAACGCTTCATTTCCCTGGAAAGATTATCGATTTCCTCCCGCATCTCGTCAATCATCATCCGATCCATGTTGCGGTCTGCCACAGCCAGTACTTCTGAATACATGTGAATCAACTCCTCCGGTCTGGTCCGAAATTCGAAGATTTCACGGTAGATAGCAGCAAAATCGGGGAATTTGCGGATCAGTTCATCAATGCGCGCAAGGCTCTGCGTAGTGAGCGCCGTAAGCCATGCTTCCAACTCGGTTCTAATGTCTTTATTCTGCATGACATTGCTGAATTTGTCAAGGCAAACATAGACCTGCCGGGTCAAAGAGGGAAGCGTCAGGCCGCTGTCCCAGGTCGTATTTCCGTGATGAATATAGACATCGGGAAAGTTGTTGAATTCTGAGGAGCTTTTCTCCATCAGCACAATTGCGATAACAGGGTGGAGCTTCTGATAAGTAAATTTCTCTTTGTACTTGTTATGCAGGCGGTTATATTCCCGCATGATCAGATCTGCGCAGTAGCAGTCCATACGCATGGCGGGGAATTTGTAGCCGTACTTCTGGATTTCCAGATTCACGAGGCTCCGGTCTTCCAGGCGCACGAGCAGATCCACGACGACTTCCGATCCCATCTCCGCCATCTGAGTGCCCTCGCGGGGAAGTACATCGATGATATGCACTTTCTGGTTGAGCAGTGCGCTGAGAAGATGCTCAACACGGTCGCGGTGACGATTGGTGTCGAACACATAATGAAAAACTGCATCATAGCATAAAGAAATGCTTTTCTCTCCGGAGCAGAAGTCCAGGAATTCTTTCTGGTATTTCGCAGGAAAATTTTGATAGAGGCCATAGGAGACCGGATGCTTTTTTAACTGATCCAGAGTTTCCGCAGGCGGTGTCTGACTGCCGGTTAACCGGGTGATGTTGCATGTGTTTTTGACCATAGACATGTTCCTCCTTGTAAATAAGTGGTAGTTTTTTATTTGCATGCTGCTTATTATTGTCGGATCATGTTCACGAAATGGGATTCCGAAAATAAAGATGCGTGACGCAAAAGATATGTTGCGACAAGAAAAGTCGCGGTTGATGTAATGAGATTAGCACAGTTTTTTCAGAATACAAGAGTAACTTTGAAAATTAACCCAGAATATAATTACATACCTTGTGATGGATGATAAACTGCGGGTTTTTGTATATTTTACTCTCACGCATAAACCGATCGCCATCCAAAATACGGTATTGAAATTTTCTATTCCAGAGAGCCGCATTCTTTTTTCCGTATGGAGAGAGGTACTCGGATAATGATAATGTGAAGTACATCCAGTTAATCCTTAATGTGATCGGGACAGTGAGAGATATGAGCAAACGCGCGTTCGGTAACGCGTAATGTTAACAGAAACTATAAATTGCGCAGAAAATTATGGTGTTGATTTATCACACACCGGATATAGAAAAACAGACTTCGAGTAAGCATCAAAATCAGCTTCCTCAAAGATGGATTGTGCAGGTACGAAGCCGAAAAAAATTGGCATTTCACGAATCCTTATATGCCGTGGGAAATGTAAAAAACCGACACAGTTTCCTATGCCGGTTTTTATCAAAGGTTGTGTTTTTTACGGCGTTTGGCCGCTTCCCTGTAAACCTTTTCATCGGTGCGAGCTGAGACAACAATGATTTTCATGACTGTATCCTCGCGAATTACCTTATAGACCACCCGTATCCCGATGTCCCTGAATTTTATTTTCAGGAGATTGGTGAGGTTCGTGCCGCTCTTACTTCCGAGGGACTTTCCATAGCCGCCTTCCTGCTGTGGCAGGGGATTTTGGCTGACTTTCCTGATGCCTTTAAAGACCTGTGCTTTTACAGAACCATCAAGTTCGTCCATATCGCGGTCGGCCTCTGGAAGAAATTCAATTTTCCATGTCATTCGATTTCAACATCTCCGATCTGGTCTAAGTCTTCTTCGGAGATGCCGTGGCGAGCCATAACATCGGCCATAGGGATGCCAGGTTCACCCCCGTGTTTTTCAAGACGCTCGTATGCTTCGAGGAGTAGCGCATAGTCCTCTTCTAATTCAGTCAGCCTGTCGTATTCGTTTGGAGACAATATGAATGCAGTAGGCTGGTTGTTTTTAAGGACAATCAGCTGGGATTCGCTGTGGAGCCGGTCGAAAATACGAGAAGCCTGCCCTTTATTGAATTGTGAAATGGAGACGAGGCTCTTAGCTACATTTGTTGCAGATGGCATGATAACACCTTCTTTCTTTTGGTTGCTCATAGTATACGCCGTCAGCGGCAAAATTGCAACAGAATACAGAAAATATATTGTAAAATTTTCGTGACAATTTGAAAGAGAAAGAAAAATGCTATACAAGCTGAAAGTTCCGTGTCAGTATCCCGGCTGTCCGGAGCTGGTCGAGCCTGGAAGAAAATACTGTAAGAAAGTGATGTACCATCAATTTTTGAAAAAGTCAGAAAAGGAGCTGCTGTTATGGCCGTGTCAAGCATTTTTCACAACTTTACCATTACGGACGAAAGGTCGGCAGAGCGTTTTTGGGGAACTTTTGCGAGTCGTTCGTCTCTGCTAAATTCCACACTGTACTTTTAATCCCTCTTCCGCTATAATGAAAGAAACCTTGCGGAAGGGGGATTTTTCTATGGACGCGAATATGGTGAACAGTAATTGCAATGGGAATCAGCATCAGAAGCTTCCTGTGGGAGTTGATGGTTTTGAAAAACTTCGCAGGGAGAATTTTTATTATATTGATAAAACATCCATGATCCGGGATTTGCTGCAGTCCTGGGGCGAAGTGAACCTGTTTACCCGCCCCCGGCGTTTTGGAAAATCACTGAATATGAGCATGCTGAAGTCGTTTTTTGAAATTGGATCGGATGCAACGTTGTTTGACGGTCTGGAGATTTCGAAGGAAACGGACCTGTGTGATCAATATATGGGTAAGTTCCCTGTTATATTGATCAGTTTGAAAGGGATTGAGGGAAATACGTATGAATTTGCGCGTAATCTGGCCGTCAAAGTAATTAATGAGGAAGCGAGAAGATTGCAGTTTCTTTTGGAAAGTGAGAACCTTTCGGCAAAGGACAAGGAGTTATATACGTTGCTCCTGAACAGTGATATGGATGATGAAACTCTTGTTTACAGCCTTAAGGAAATGTCGGAATTTCTTTATAAGCATTATGGAAAAAAGGTTATCATTCTGATTGATGAGTATGATGTCCCTCTCGCAAAGGCGAATCAAAATGGTTATTATAAGGATATGGTGGGGCTGATCAGGGGGATGTTTAACCAGGCATTAAAAACAAATGACAGCCTGCAATTTGCCGTCATGACCGGCTGCCTGCGCGTGTCGAAAGAGAGTATTTTTACCGGCTTGAATAATCCGAAAGTATTCACTGTCTCTGATAACCGTTTTTCAAACTCCTTTGGTTTTACAGATGAGGAAGTCATTGCCATGCTGGAGTATTATGGCGCAGATGGATGTTATGAGACCACGAAAGAATGGTATAATGGATATCGTTTTGGGGACACGAATGTCTATTGTCCCTGGGATGTCATCAATTTCTGTGACGAGTTGCGATTTGACCTTACTGCCCGCCCCAAAAACTACTGGATCAATTCCAGCGGCAACGATGTGGTGCGCCGGTTTGTCGCGTGTGCGGATGCCGGGAGGACGAAGAGTGAGATCGAAGCTCTGGTTGCCGGCGAGGTTGTGACAAAGGAGATTCATGAAGAGCTGACTTATAATGAGATGTATGAATCCATCGATAATATCTGGAGCGTTTTGTATACTACCGGCTATCTGACGCTGGCGGAAAAGCCGATGGATGATAATTACCGCTTGCAGATACCGAATCGTGAGATTCGGAATATCTTTACACAGCAGATCATGGCTCTGTTTAAGGAGAATGTCAGAAAAGACGGCGAGCGCCTCAGTGAATTTTGCGACGCATTGAAGACTGGTGATGCAGCGGAAGTGGAGCGCATTTTCACGGATTATCTGGATAAGACAATTACAATCCGGGATACCGCGGTTCGGAATGAGAAAAAGGAAAATTATTTTCACGGTATTTTGGTTGGCATTCTCGGCTTCAAGGACGAATGGTATGTGAAATCCAATGAACAGACCGGGGACGGTTACTGTGATATTCTGATTGAGATCGAGCGGGAGGACATCGGCATCATCATTGAGGTGAAGTATGCCGACAGGGCAAAGTATACGGAGGCACTGGATGCGGCGTTTCATCAGATCAAGGAGCTGGATTATGTGAATAAGCTGCGGAATGAGGATTTCCATACTGTTTATAAATATGCTATCGCGTGTTTTAAGCGGAGGTGCCGGGTGCGGTGTGAGAAAGAGATATTTGAGGCGGAGGAATAGCAGGATGCTGTAAAGTGAGAAAGTATAAAGCTTCAGAGCGAAAAGTGGACGTATATGATATTGGAGACGGACTGACATTGATGAACGTCATCATAAAAAATCAGGACGGAAGACTTCCGCCACCAAATGCCTGCATTATTACCTCTATTATCTGGATAAGGAATTCGGTTTCAATTTTTTTATTCTGCATGACATTGTTGAATTTGTCAAAGCGAACATAGACCTGCCGGGGCAGGGGGTATTATTCGGTAAGATGTTTGCTTGCAAAAAGAATTTGATTATGTTAACATGAACGCCAGCAAAAAGAGCGGAGGCTGATGAGTGGAAGTAACGAAATATTTGTTGCCGAAAAATATAAAAGCATATGTGGGAATGAACCGTTTGCGCATTGTGCTGGCGGCTGACCTGCATAACAAACCATATGAAGCTGTGATTGCGGCGATGAAGGATGCAAAGCCGGATATGATTGCTGTCGCAGGGGATTTGATGTGTGAAAGGAATCACGCAGCAGCTGAACCGGCAAAGCAGGAGAATGCCCTGGGTTTCCTGACGGCGGCGGTTACCATTGCGCCAACGTTCTATTCACCTGGTAATCACGAGACTTTTACGATGCCTGACGGAAAGTTTGCAGATATGAAACCAATTATAGAAACCGGTGCGGTTTTTCTGGATGATTCCTCGGTGATGTGGAATGGAATTCATATTGGAGGACTGTCTTCACCGGCTGTCCATACGCCTGCGGATGGGACAGGAGATAATAACAAACCGAAAGACCGTGAGCCGAATTTATTGTGGCTGAATGAATTTGATCAACTGGATGGGTTTAAGATTTTGCTTTGCCATCAGCCGGAATACTATCCAAAGTATTTAAAATCCACATCTGTGGACATGATACTTTCCGGTCACGCACACGGAGGGCAGTGGCGATTCTTCGGACAGGGGATTTTTGCTCCCGGCCAGGGATGGTTTCCGAAGCTGACCAGCGGAATTCATGAGGAGCGTCTTGTGATCAGCCGCGGTCTTGCAAACACAGCAAGGATACCGAGGATATGCAACGAAACGGAATTGGTGATTATTGATGTGATATGAAAGACTATACCGGCCGTTAGTTATGAGGAATGAATAAATGAAAATTAACGCATTCTCAAAAAACAGAAAAACGATGAAAAAAGTATTTGACTTTTTCGAATCCTTATAGTATTGTATATAAGTCAGCGAAATCTGGCAGGCTGATGTGGCTCAGGGGTAGAGCACTTCCTTGGTAAGGAAGGGGTCACGAGTTCAAATCTCGTCATCAGCTTAAAAAATCCCCAACCAGTTTAAACTGGTTGGGATTTTTTTATTGTCCGTTATTCAGAAACGCCAATACCTCCTCCATGCTCTTGCCGCTGGCTTTCAGGGCATCCAGTACAATCTTCTGGTCAGCAGCTTCTTTTTCAATCTGCAGTTCCTTTAACTCTGTCTTTTTTTGCTTTTAGATCCTCCTGGAGGGAAGTAATCTGAGCCTCGACAGATGCGATGCGCTCATCTATACTGAGAATTTTCTTTCCACGTGGCATAAATTATGCCTCCTTTCTGATTGATACATTTAAGTATACTGACAAATAATGGATTTTACAAGGGGAAAAGCACGTTTGATATCCTATACATTTTTCATCGTTTTTCAAGAAAAAAATAAAAAAAGGGAAAATATATGTTGACAAAGAAAAACGATGGTGCTACATTATGTTAAGAACGATTAGCACTCCAGACAATCGAGTGCTAACAATTCAAAAGAGGGATACGGAGAGGAAGCATGAGTGAACTGAGCGAACGTCAGATTAAGATTTTAAATGTGATTATCCGCACCTATATGGAGACGGGAGAACCGGTGGGTTCCCGCACGATCTCAAAGGCGTCGGATCTGAACTTAAGTTCCGCTACGATCCGCAATGAGATGTCAGACCTGGAGGAGATGGGTTATATCATTCAGCCGCACACTTCAGCCGGACGGATTCCCTCGGACAAGGGCTATCGCTTCTATGTGGACCGCCTGATGCTGGAGAAGGATCAGGAAGTCTCGGAGATGAAGGATTTTGTCATCGAGAAGACGGAGAAGCTGGAGCAGGTGTTACAGACCATTGCGAAGCTCCTGGCGACGAACACGAATTATGCCACGCTTGTCTCGGCTCCGCAGACACACCACGGGAAAGTGAAGTTCATTCAGCTTTCTAACGTGGAAAAAGGAAAAGTCCTGGCGACGATCATGCTGGACGGCAATATCGTCAAGAACCGGATTATCCACTGTGAGGAGGATCTCGATCAGGAGACGATGCTGAAGCTGAACATCCTTCTGAACAGCAGCCTGAACGGCCTGGCCATGGAGGAAATCAACCTGATGACGATCGCCCGGCTGAAGGAGCAGGCAGGCATCCACAGCAAGGTTGTCAGCGATGTTCTGGACGCGGTGGCAGAGGCGGTACAGGCGGATGAGGAGCTGGAGATTTATACCAGCGGCACGACGAATATTTTCAAATATCCGGAGCTTTCCGATTCTCAGAGTGCCAGCGATCTGATCAGTGCCTTTGAGGAGAAGCAGGAACTGCGCGACCTGTTTGTCGGGGAGGACGGCGAGCCGGGCACCGGCATCCAGGTGTATATCGGAGATGAGTCGCCGATTCAGCGGATGCGGGATTGCAGTGTGGTCACGGCTACGTATGAGCTGGGCGACGGCATTCACGGTACAGTAGGTATCGTGGGACCAAAGCGGATGGATTACAAGATGGTGGTTGACAATCTCAAAACGCTGAAAGTACAGCTGGATGAGATTTTTAATAAAAAAGAAGAGTAAAATAAAAGGCGGGATGTTTCATGGAAGAAAAGAAAGCGTATGAACAGGAAGCTGAAAGTCAGGTAAAGGATGAAACGATGGAAGCGGCTGATACCGCGGTAAATGCGGCGGACGCTGCAGAGCAGGCGGCAGGCGGGACAGAAGCATCTGAGGAAGAGAGCCCGGATGAAGATACCGGGGCAGGTGCGGACGTTGATGCAGATGCCTCCGGAAAGGATGCCGGAGATCAGTCCGGAAAAAATGGTTTTTTCCGCAAAAAAGATAAGAAAGATAAAAAAGATGAGAAGATCGAGGAGCTGAATGACCGTGTCAGACGGCAGATGGCTGAGTTCGATAATTTCCGCAAGCGGACAGAAAAGGAAAAGAGCCAGATGTTCGAGACCGGCGCCAGGAGTATTATTGAGAAGATACTGCCGGTGATTGATAACTTCGAGCGCGGCCTGACCGCTCTGCCCGAGGAGGAGAAGGGCACACCGTTCGCGGACGGCATGGAGAAGATCTACAAACAGATGATGACCGTGCTGGATGAGGCGGGAGTCAGGGTCATTGAGACCGAGGGAAAAGAATTTGATCCGAACTTTCACAATGCAGTGATGCATATTGATGATGAAAGCTTCGGTGAGAATATAATTGCTGAAGAGTTCCAGAAGGGATACACCTACCGGGATTCGGTCGTGAGACACAGCATGGTAAAAGTGGCAAATTAGAATTTCAGTTAGAATAGGAGGAACATGTTATGAGCAAGATTATTGGTATTGATTTAGGTACAACAAACAGCTGCGTGGCGGTTATGGAAGGCGGCAAGCCGGTGGTTATCGCCAATACAGAGGGCGCGCGGACCACACCGTCCGTCGTAGCTTTTACAAAGACCGGCGAGAGACTGGTCGGCGAGCCGGCGAAGCGTCAGGCGGTCACCAATGCGGAGAAGACGATCTCTTCCATTAAGAGAGAGATGGGCACAGATTTCAAAAAGGAGATTGACGGCAAGAAGTATTCCCCGCAGGAGATTTCCGCTATGATTCTGCAGAAGCTGAAAGCGGATGCGGAGAACTATCTGGGCGAGAAAGTGACCGAGGCAGTGATCGCAGTTCCGGCTTACTTTAACGACGCACAGCGTCAGGCTACCAAGGATGCGGGCAAGATCGCAGGCCTGGATGTTAAGCGTATCATTAATGAGCCCACAGCGGCTGCGCTGGCTTATGGTCTTGACAATGAGAAAGAACAGAAAATCATGGTTTATGATCTGGGCGGCGGTACCTTTGATGTATCCATCATCGAGATCGGCGACGGCGTTATCGAAGTGTTATCCACCTCCGGCGACAACCGTCTGGGCGGGGATGACTTTGACCAGAAGATCACGGATTATATGATCTCAGAATTTAAGAAGCAGGAGGGCGTAGACCTTTCCACGGACAAGATGGCGCTGCAGAGATTAAAAGAGGCTGCTGAGAAGGCGAAGAAGGAGCTTTCTTCCGCGACCACGACAAATATCAATCTTCCGTTCATCACGGCGACGGCGGACGGCCCGAAGCATTTTGAGATGAATCTGACCAGAGCGAAGTTTGACGAGCTGACCCGCGACCTGGTTGACCGCACCACCGTGCCGGTACAGAACGCGCTGAAAGATG
This sequence comes from Lachnospiraceae bacterium, assembly GCA_020860745.1. Taxonomy (GTDB): domain Bacteria; phylum Bacillota; class Clostridia; order Lachnospirales; family Lachnospiraceae; genus Eubacterium_I. Next base: position 15,299 of record JAJBTR010000411.1, read on the forward strand.
CCGGACTGGTTGCTTCCGAACTGGGACAGGTGCTGCTGGTAGGCGGTTCCACCCGTATCCCGGCGGTGCAGGATAAGGTAAAATCCCTGACCGGCAAAGAGCCCAGCAAGAGCCTGAACCCGGATGAGTGTGTAGCGCTGGGTGCTTCCATCCAGGGCGGCAAGCTTGCCGGAGATGCAGGCACAGGTGAGGTTCTCCTGCTGGATGTTACTCCGCTGTCCCTCTCCATTGAGACCATGGGCGGCGTGGCCACCAGACTGATCGAGAGAAATACGACGATCCCCACCAGAAAGAGCCAGATTTTCTCCACAGCGGCGGACAATCAGACCGCAGTGGATATCAATGTGGTACAGGGCGAGCGTCAGTTCGCGAGAGACAATAAGTCCCTCGGACAGTTCCGCCTCGACGGAATCCCGCCTGCACGCCGCGGTGTGCCGCAGATTGAGGTTACCTTTGATATCGATGCCAACGGTATCGTGAATGTATCCGCGAAAGACCTCGGCACCGGCAAGGAGCAGCATATCACCATCACCGCAGGCTCCAATATGTCCGATGAGGATATCGACAAGGCTGTGAAGGAAGCGGCTGAGTTTGAGGCGCAGGATAAGAAGAGAAAGGAAGCCATTGACGCGAGAAACGATGCGGATTCCATGGTATTCCAGACAGAGAAAGCTCTCGAGGAAGTGGGCGACGGCGTTTCCGAATCCGAAAAAGCTTCCGTCCAGGCTGACATCGACGCAGTCAAGGCAATCCTGGAGAAGTACCCGGATGCAGAGCAGATGTCCGATGCGGATCTGGATGAGCTGAAAGCGGCAAAGGAGAAGCTGATGAACGGCGCACAGCAGGTCTTCCAGAAGATGTATGAGAAAGCAGCGGCTGCACAGGGACAGGGCGCAGGTCCTGACATGGGCGGTTATCAGCAGGCAGGTCCGGATGCAGGCAGCTATCAGCAGGCAGGCGGCGCGGACGACGATGTGGTAGACGCTGACTACAAAGAGGTGTAGCAACAGTTCAGCCATGAGTAAACTATCCGCTCATTGAATACTTGCATACAAAAGAACTGATGTGTTTACTCATGAGCGGAACGCAGGAACATAAGCAAAAAGAGCTGTGCAGCAGCGGGAAAGCCCCGCAAGGTGCGTTTTGCGCATGTTCTTGCTGAACTGTTGCATCGACATAGGTTTTCAACACTGCACCAGGGGGCAAAAATGCTTCCTGGTGCGTTGGTGGATATTGAATACTGTACGGATTAAAAATCGTAAATTTGGTGAGGATGTGACTTGTAACAGATAATGACAAGCATGGAATCAGGCGTTTTCGGATTCGCATGGTTTTATATAAGATAGATATAAAAGGGAAGTTAGAGATATGGCAGAACAAAAAAGAGATTATTATGAGGTTCTGGGTGTAGACCGCAGCGCAGACGACGCTGCCATAAAAAAAGCATACCGTAATCTGGCAAAAAAGTATCATCCGGATGCGAATCCTGGTGATAAGGAGGCGGAAAAAAAGTTTAAGGAAGCTTCCGAGGCTTATGCTGTTTTAAGTGATTCTGAGAAGAGACGTCAGTATGACCAGTTTGGTCATGCGGCCTTTGACGGAAGTGCAGGCGGAGGCGGCGGTTTCGATTTTTCGGGCATGGATTTCGGCGACATGTTCGGCGATATTTTCGGCGACTTTTTCGGCGGCGGTTCCAGAAGAAGTGCGGGCAACGGCCCGATGAAGGGTGCCAATATCCGGACCAGCGTGCGCATTACATTCAACGAGGCTGTGTTCGGCTGTGAAAAAGAGATAGAACTGGTGTTGAAGGATGAGTGCACCTCCTGTCACGGAACCGGGGCAAAGCCGGGGACATCGCCGGAGACCTGTTCCAAGTGCGGCGGAAAGGGAAAAGTGGTATTTTCCCAACAGTCGCTTTTCGGTATGGTGCAGAACGTCCAGACCTGTCCGGACTGCCGCGGAACCGGCAAGATTATAAAGGATAAATGTCCGGATTGCCGCGGTACGGGATATACCTCGAGCCGGAAGAAGATCAAGGTGAACATACCGGCCGGTATTGATAATGGTCAGAGCGTCCGGATCCGCGACAAAGGTGAGCCCGGGACGAACGGCGGACCGCGCGGCGATCTGCTGGTGGAGGTCGTGGTATCCCAGCATCCTGTTTTCATGAGAGAGAACATGAATATTTTCTCTACCGCGCAGATTTCCTATGCACAGGCGGTACTGGGCGGTGAAGTCCGGATCAGCACGGTGGACGGAGACGTCATTTATGATGTGAAGCCGGGCACGCAGACAGATACCCGGATCCGTCTGAAAGGAAAGGGAGTCCCTTCCCTGCGGAATAAAAATGTCCGCGGCGACCAGTATGTGACTCTGGTGGTACAGGTGCCGACCGGCTTAAGCTCCGAGGCAAAGGAAGCGCTGTGCGCTTTTGATGCCCTGGCCGGAAATACGCTGGCAAAAGGTGCCGGCGAGAGCACAAAGCAGGAGAAACATAAAAAGAAAAGGTTCTTCAATAAAGAGAAAGAGTAGTTTTCAATCGGTTTTTATTGATGTTGACCAGATTTTCGAATTAACACGATGTATTGACAAAAGGTATATAATGGACTAAAATTGACATAAAAAGAATATTGTAATATTTAATATGG
>JAJBTR010000052.1 GCA_020860745.1 Lachnospiraceae bacterium
ATACAGATAAGGGAGACTCAAAGTCTGTTGTAAACATTAAACAATATCAATTAGTTGAGATGTATAATATAACAGAAAGATGGTATACTGTGGAAATTACGACAGAGGCGAATCAGACAGTCAGAATTCATTCAGGATATCTGATCGAGATGCAAAAACCAAATTTTATTGCAGATATGAAAGCACAGATGGCATAACTCAGATTTATAAAGGCAGAGAATATGAATCCGAGGTAAGAGTGGATGGATGATAATAGGAGCATTGATAATGGCTGATAGAAGTGAGAATTGAATTTGAAATCATGCAAGCCACCGGCTTCAGTTCTATATGAGTTCTGAAGACCGTCGGTCTGCTGGGCGCTATCGTTCCGTAACAGAAAGGATTTACACTTATGGAGCTGGAAATTGGAATCGAGGATCTACTGCGAAAATCCAGAGTAGAGTCCTCACGCATTGAATTTAAAGCAGGTTGGAATCCGGATGATATTTATCACAGTATCTGTGCTTACGCCAATGATTACAATAACGAGGGCGGCGGATACATCCTTATCGGTGTCGAGGAGAAGAATGGGATGGCAGTGCGGCCGGTAAAGGGGCTTCCAGAATATATGCTGGATAACATCCAGAAAGAAATGGTTGGATATAATAATATCATTTCACCGGCATATTTTCCGCGCCCCGTTCCTATGGAAGTGGATGGTAAATGGATATTGGTAATTGTCGCTCGGACCGGACAGCAGAGACCATATAAAGCACCGGATTATGTTACTGGAAAAAAGGACAAAAAATATTATTACTACATTCGATATGGGACAAGCTCTGTCAGAGCAAATACGGAGCAGGAACGTGAACTGATTGCCATGACAGATCAGACTCCATTCGATTGTAAAGCAAATCATAAAGCGACATTTGCTGATATTTCGCCGGTCCTTTTGGAGGATCATTTGCGGAAGACCGGAAGCAAACTGGCAAAACAGGTTAGAGAACGTGGTGTGGAGGCAATCTTAGAGGAAATGCAGCTGCTTGAGGGGCCGCCAGAGCTTCGCTATATTCAGAATGTGGCGCTGATGATGTTCTGCGAGCATCCTGAGAAATTTTTCCGCTATACCTATGTGCAGATGACCGTGTTTCCAGAGGGAAGCATTAAAAATCCGAGCTTGAGTGAGGATTATCCAAACATTACAGGTTCTGTGCCTCAGATGGTACAGGCGACAATGGAACGTTTCCGAAATTTATTTATTCGTGAAAAGGTCATCAAGGTACCGAACCAGATGGAGGCGCTTCGGATTATGAATTATCCGTATCAGGCAATCGAGGAGACTGTTGTCAACGCATTTTATCATCGGGATTATATGTCCAATGAGCCTGTGACGATTGAAATAGAGCCTGACTGTATTAACATTATGAATTTTCCGGGGATAGACCGGTCGATTTCAAATGATACGATTGCGGAGGGGCGGCGGTTTGTATCACGGTATTATCGCAACCGTCGTCTGGGAGAGTTTTTAAAAGAACTGGATTTATCAGAAGGCCATTCATCAGGGATTCCTACTATTCAGGAGGAGCTTGAGAGAAACGGTTCCCCGAGAGCGGAATTCTTTACAGATGAAGACAGAAGAGCGATGCGGATCCGGCTCCCAATACATCCGGCGTTCTTGAAATCAAATGATTTAGAAGAAGGGAATGATAACTATGTTCAAAATGAAAATAGTTTGAAAGAAGTTTTGAAAGAAGTTTTGAAAAAAGCGGATTTTAATAAAGTGGTTTCTATTATTGAAATTATCGATAGAGATGGTGAGATCACGCCGATGAAAGCAAAGGATGTCTGCGGAAAATCCGAGACCACAACCTGGAGATATTTACAGATATTAACGTCTACAGGCTTTGTTGTTAAAACAGGAAATACCAATAACTTAGTCTATAAAAAGAAATAGGTGGGGGATAATTGGCAAGCTACCGGCGATGGCTTCAAATGAGTTTCAAAACCGGTGGCTTGTATAACACGATATTTGAGATGACTCAAAAATGAGTGGCTGCATTTTGGCTACAAAAACTATGCGGACGAACCGGAATGCCTAAATAAATCATCATAATTCGGACAAAATGCGCACTGATAATGCGCTTTACAACCTTTCGTACGATTGTAAAAGACGAGTTCGAGTGAAAAGAATTATTATTTTTGAAGGTAAAATCAATGAAAGTAAGTATTCAAGAGGTATTAGAAGCACTTTATGGTACTGGGATGGAAACAAGTTACTATTATGATACCAAAAACCAGAAGATTCATATGATATTTGACGGAATGGTGGATGGTGAAGAAAATCCAGAATTGATAGAAGAAATCAGTGATAGTTTTGTTGAAGATTACATTCCGTTGCCGGGACAATATGATATCAACGAATATCATATGATGGAAGAATATATTTATGAACTTCCGGCCGATAAAAATCAAGCTATTCTGGAACGGGCAATAAGGGGTAAAGGAGCATTTCGAAGATTTAAGGATTGTTTATATGACATTGGACTGGAGCAGAGCTGGTATAAATTCAGAGATGATGCCTATGAAAGAATTGCAAGAGACTGGTGCGAAAAATTTGGCATAGAAATAGAGGAATAATTATGTTGAATTCAGAAGAGTCCTTAAACACAGAAGATATTTTAGAAATTGCCAAGATGACAATAAAAACTTCCATCAGGCATAATACTGTTAAAGGTTATATTGACTGGAGCAGCTGTGATAACATCTGTATGGACATGCATGATATCCTTGATATGTGTGAGGCGTAAAAGCGGAAGTCGAACAGATGGCTCTGGCTGAAAACCAATAAATAACAGATCGATCATATGTGGATTATCAAGGTGCTTTGGCCGTAACATTCGGCTAGGGCATTTTTGAATTGGAGTAAAAAACTACTATCTACTTCAAAGATGCACAGGAGCGGTAGGATTACCGCCCAAAATTTAGACGCTTACTTTTGAATGCAACAAGTTTTGAAACAGAGGGATTATAAAAAATTGAGTCATAGCGGGAGTCTTCCTTTTGGGAGACTCCGTTTTGATAAGTGCGGCCATATAAAAAAAGTAAATATAGCTTGAAATGAGTATACTTATTATATATAATATATACACCAATGATG
>JAJBTR010000294.1 GCA_020860745.1 Lachnospiraceae bacterium
ACGGCGAGCCCTACGCGATGACTTTCAAGAACATTTATAATTTCGGGCCGACGTTCCGGGCGGTGATTTCCAATACGACCCGCCATGCGGCGGAATTCTGGATGATTGAGCCGGAGATTGCGTTTGCCGATCTGAAGGACGATATGATGCTGGCGGAGAGCATGTTGAAATATGTGATCCGCTATGTGCTGGAGCAGGCGCTGGAGGAGATGGAGTTCTTTAACAAATTTGTGGATAAGGGGCTGCTGGAGCGTCTGCACCATGTGCTGGATTCCGATTTTGCCCATGTGACTTACACGGAGGCGGTGGATATTCTGGCGCAGCACAATGACCGCTTCGAGTATAAGGTTTCCTGGGGCGCGGATCTGCAGACAGAGCATGAGCGCTTTCTCACGGAGGAAGTATTTAAGCGTCCGGTTTTTGTGACGGATTATCCGAAAGAGATCAAAGCTTTCTATATGAAGCAGAATGACGATGGAAAGACCGTGGCTGCTATGGACTGCCTGGTGCCGGGGATCGGTGAGATCATTGGCGGCAGCCAGCGCGAGGACGATTATGAGAAGTTGTCGTCGCGGATGCGGGAACTGGGACTGAATGAGGACGATTATCAGTTTTATCTTGATCTGAGGAAATATGGGTCCGCCCGCCATGCCGGGTTTGGACTCGGTTTTGAGCGGTGTGTGATGTATCTGACCGGGATGGGGAATATCCGGGATGTGATACCGTTCCCGCGGACTGTGAATAACTGCGAATTGTGATACCAAGGGGACAAATATAATGAAAAAAAAGTGGGTAATCGCCGCGAAGCGCGCGGATTTCAACGCGATCGGCGCGCATTTCGGCGTTGACCCGGTGATTTCGCGGATTATGCGCAACCGGGGGTTGACAGAAATTGCCGAAATGGACCGGTATCTGCATGGGACCAGGAAGGATCTGCATGACCCGCATCTGTTAAAAGACGCGGATCGGGCGGCGGAGATTTTGTGTGAAAAAATTCGTGCGGGCAGGCGAATCCGGATCCTGGGTGATTACGATGCTGACGGCATACAGTCTACATACATATTATTGAAAGCGCTGCGGAGAGTGGAGGCGGCTGTGTCCGGAGTTCCCGGCGCATTGTGCATGAATGGGGCAGCGGATGATACGAAGGGATGCGGGCGCAGCCGTACAGCGGGCGTGGCTGCAATGAAGCCGGATTGTCCGGAAAAAACGGGGCACAAAAAGCGCGCGAAAGTATCCTGCATAGACGCTGTGATTCCCGACCGCATGCGGGATGGATACGGGCTGAATGAACATCTGGTGACACAGGCCTGGGAGGACGGGATCGACACGATTTTGACCTGTGACAACGGGATTGCTGCGTCAGATCAGACATACAGAGCGAAGGAACTGGGGATGACTGTGATTGTGACAGATCACCATGAGGTTCCTTTCGAAGAGAAAGACGGCGTGCGCAGGGAAGTGCTTCCCGAAGCGGACGCCATTGTTAATCCTAAACAGGCGGACTGTGCTTACCCGTTTCCGGGGCTGTGCGGCGCGGCTGTGGCGTTTAAGCTGGTGCAGGTGCTCTATGAGCGGGTGGGGATTCCCGTCGGAGAGGCGGATGAATTTCTGGAAAATGCCGGTTTTGCCACGGTGACGGATGTGATGGACCTGCAGGATGAGAACCGCATTCTGGTAAAGCTTGGTCTGGAACGGCTTGGCCGGACACGGAATAAAGGCATGCGGGCGCTGATGCTGCAGCGCAATCTGGATCCGGCAAATCTGAAGTGTTATCACATCGGTTTTGTCCTGGGACCGTGCATCAATGCCACCGGGCGGCTGGAGACGGCGCAGCTTTCCCTGGAGCTTCTGCTCTGTGAGGATGAGAAGAAAGCGGCTGTCCTGGCGCAGGAGATTATTGAACTGAATGAAAACAGGAAAAACATGACGGAGCATGCTGTGTTGCAGGCAGCGCAGATCATAGAAGAGCAGGGATATGACAAAGACAAAGTGATCGTAGTTTTTTTGCCGGACTGTCATGAGAGCCTTGCAGGCATTGTGGCGGGCAGAATCCGGGAATCCTACGATCGGCCGACCTTTGTGGTAACAAGAGGAAAGGATGGATGCAAGGGATCCGGCCGGTCTGTGGAGGCATATTCCATGTACGAGGAAATGTGCCGGTGCAGGGAAGTGTTTACCAAATTCGGCGGACATCCCATGGCGGCGGGGTTTTCACTCCGGGAAGAGGATATTGACCGGATGCGGCGGATGCTGAATGAACAGACTTCTCTGACGGAGGAGGATTTGCAGCCGAAAGTGACCATCGATGTTCCGATGCCCATCGACTATCTGCATGAGGGACTGGTTCGCGAACTGGAATTGCTGGAACCCTTCGGCAAGGGGAATGAGAAACCGGTATTTGCCGACCGCAATCTGGAGATGTTACAGGTAAGGGTCTGCGGAAAAGAAGGCCGGGTAATTCAGCTGCGGTTAAGAAGTGAGCGGGGGACGGTGCTGGATGCGGTGTACTTCGGTGATCCGGAGAATTTAAGGTTATCATTGGAGGAAAAATATGATATGGTAGTAGCACAGGATACGATGACGGGCAGATGTGTTCATCATGCGTCGCTGGATTTTATTTACTATCCTGAGATGGACTATTATTATGCAACCCCGAGGATGAAGCTTAAGATTGCGGATTTCCGCTAGTTAAGCTATGTTCGAATCGCTGTACCGGCATTTGAATACAGTGAATCAGAAGGAGGATTCTATTGGTATGAGGAAAATGGTTTTGAAAAAAGCAGCGGCCTGGATGCTGGTCGGAACTCTGGGTATGGGATTTTGTATGAGCGCATACGCGAATGAATCAGATACGGCCGATGCGGAGACATCCGATATAGAGGGAGAAGTGACGGTAGAGGAGGATGACAAACCTTATATTGCGCTGGGCGCAGACCTTTCTTCCGATGAGAGGGCGACTGTTCTTTCTCTGTTCGGGCTGACAGAGGAGGATCTGGAAGATTACGATGTTGTCACAGTCACGAACGAGCAGGAGCATGAATATCTGGATTCCTACATTGAATCTTCGACCATCGTCACGCGCGCGCTTTCTTCCGTGGTAGTGATGGAGGCTGAGTCGGGCAGCGGTAT
>JAJBTR010000109.1 GCA_020860745.1 Lachnospiraceae bacterium
TGTGTATCGCCATCGCATTATTCCGCCAAATGACGGCGGTCTGGCACTTGGACAGGCAGTGGCAGGGATTGCGTACCTGAATTCAGGAGAACCTCGATTAGATGATTTATAATTTCCGAAAAAAAGCTGGTTCACCTATAAGAATGAACACTATAGATAGCTTAGAAATGTATCATTACAACAATAGTTGTTTTAACTGTAGTTTATTATTCAAAAAACCTACTGAAGAAAAGAAAATTGATGATTTGTGGGTAAATCAAATGCGAGATAACCTACTAAAATCAAATGATTTTAAAATAGTGGGTTAGCAGGCAAAAATAAATACCTACTAAGAATAGTAAAAAAACGAAAATTGTGGGTAACAAGGAATGAAAATTTCCCACTAAATTAGCAAAAATACAAATAAGTGGGTTACACTGCAAAAATATTACCCACTATATTGTAAAAAAATGAAAATAAGTAGGTCGTGAAGAAAAAACCACTATATTGTAAAAAACATAAAAATAATAGGTTCAGCCACTCGCTGCTTGAGCGGGAATTGAGCTGTGCCATATAGATAATTGCAACATAAACCGCTGTAATCTAAAGATATTATTAATTCAATCAATATATATAGAAAATTGCAATAAGAATACTAAGACGAGGAGGATATGGATATGTGTGTAGGATTATCGGCAAGAGTTGTAGGAATTAAAGACGGAATGGCGCTGGTGGACGCTTCCGGTGCGAAACGTGAGGTATCTGCGGAGCTTTTGGATGAGCTGGAGCCGGGCGACTATGTGATGGTTCACGCGGGAGTCGCTATCGCAAAAATTAACGGAGACGATGAGTCTGAGGCTGAGGATATTATTGGACTGCTGTGACAAGATTTGCGTGATCGAACTTATACAGGGCTGAGAACCAGTGGTTTACGAACGGGCGCTGCGGGGTTCATGATACAATATTTCAGTCTGCTGTGACAGTAAGGGGATACAGGTAGAAGCAATATGGATAACACAATCATAAAAGCAAGAAATATCATTGAAAATTATAACGGCCCGAAGCTCCGGATCATGGAGGTCTGCGGCACCCACACCCACGAGATTTTCCGCCTGGGCATCCGGAACATTCTGCCGGAAAATATAGAACTGATCTCCGGGCCGGGATGTCCGGTCTGTGTGACGCCGGTAGGTTTTATCGACGAGGCTGTGATGCTGGCATTGGAAAAAGGCTGCACGATCTGTACCTTCGGCGATCTGATCCGCGTGCCGGGAACCAAGATGAGCCTGGCGGGAGCGAGGGCGGAGGGTGCGGAAATCCAGATTGTATACACGCCGCTTGACGCTGTGACTTTTGCAGCGGACAATCCGGAAAAGCAGGTGGTTTTTCTGGCGGTTGGTTTTGAGACGACCACGCCGTCTGTCTGTCTTGCGGTAAAAAAAGCAAAGGAACAGGGGTTATCTAATTTTTCCGTGCTGACCGCAAACAAGACGATGCCAAACGCGTATGAGGCGCTGAAGGGAAGTGCGGACGCGTTTCTCTATCCCGGGCATGTCAATGCAATCACCGGCGAGGCGGATTGCCGTAAACTGATGGAAGAGGGCGTGTCGGGAGTCATCGCAGGATTTACAGCGAAGGAACTCCTCACCGCCCTGGCTGTGATTATTGAAAAATCCGGTGATGGAAAGCCGTTTTTTGTCAACTGTTACCCCCGCGTCGTTCGTCCGGACGGCAATCCGGCCGGGAGGAAAGTGATGGAAGAGGTGATGGAGAGCTGCGATTCCGAGTGGCGCGGACTGGGCGTCATCCCTGATTCCGGATTGAAGCTGCGTCAGGAATACCGGAAGTTTGACGCCCGCATAAAGTACAGCCTTCCCGAAATTCATGGGAAGCCGAATCCCGCGTGCCGCTGCGGCGATGTCCTGCAGGGGAAGTGCAAACCCTCGGACTGCGCCCTTTTCGGTAAAGTCTGTACGCCTCAGCACCCGGTGGGAGCCTGTATGGTCTCTAATGAGGGAAGCTGTTCCGCATACTACGCTTACGGCATGAAAGCGTAACATCTTTGCCGGATGTGGCAGCGTCGGATCAGGAATATGGATTGCGGGTTTTGAGACAAAAAGGTATGATACAAGAATATCGGGAAGCAACGATATAGGCAGTGTATCGGTCTTACAGGAAGATAACAAGAAGAAACTATCAGATGGAAACTAATATTAGATAGCGAAGAAACCGGCCGGGGTTTATACCACCATCGGTATCTTTCGCAGAAAGACGGGTTATATATGGAAAAGAAAGTTACCCTTGCCCACGGTGCGGGCGGGAAGCAGACAGCAGAATTAATACAGGAGGTTTTTGCGGCACATTTTTCCAATCCGGAGTTTACCGCGGATGACGCGGCAGTGCTGGATCTCGGCAATGGAAAAATTGCCATGTCAACCGACGGATTTATCGTATCCCCGTACAAATTCAACGGCGGTAATATCGGAAAGCTCAGCATCTGCGGCACGGTCAATGACCTGTCCTGCATGGGTGCGCGCCCCAGGTATCTTACCTGCTCGTTTATCATCGAGGAGGGTTTTCCACTGTCGGAACTGGAAGAGATTGCGGCTTCCATGGAGAAAACAGCAAAAGAAACAGGGGTTAAAATTGTGGCGGGGGATACGAAGGTGGCCGGGAGCGGCCAGGTGGATCATATCTTTATTACCACCACAGGCATCGGAACGCTGACAGAAGGTTTTTCCACATCGGGCGCCTATGCAAAGCCCGGCGATGCGATTCTCGTTACCGGAGACATCGGGCGTCACGGGTGTACGATTCTGCTTGCCAGGGAAAATCTCGGCATTGAGGCTGACATTAAGAGTGACTGTGCTCCCCTCTGGGGAACCGTGGAATCCATGATTCGGGAGACGAAGGATATCCATGTGATCCGTGACGCCACACGGGGCGGTGTGGGAACCGTTCTCTATGAGATCGCAGCGGAGAGCAATGTGGGCGTGCGCTTAGACAGCGCGGCGATTCCCGTCGATCCGGCTGTCCGCGGCGTCTGCGGCATGCTCGGACTTGATCCGCTTTATCTCGCAAACGAAGGGACGCTGGTCGTCATCGCCCCGTGCGAACATGCAGAGGCTCTGCTTTCTGT
>JAJBTR010000302.1 GCA_020860745.1 Lachnospiraceae bacterium
CGTTAAATTCAGCATTTATCTTATGTTTAAAATTTCTTCATGAAACAACCCTGAAGCGTCATTGATTTCGGAAATTGCATCTACCTCCATTGCAAAATATCCGTCAATATCAAGTCCGTATAACAGAGAACTGACTGTTTTTTTGTGGCCCAGCTGCTGCTTTTGCCGCCAATATCATATGCATACTGCAGACATATCTGTCCATCCACAGAGCTGAGATAGTTTCCGGCGTAGTCATATACCTCCAGAGATGTCATCGTATTGCGGTTAATCTGCAGGATTCGCCCCTCTTCTGTCTCCTCATTCAAGGAAAGGATCATGATACAGTCCGCCTGTCCGGCATCGCCGGGGGCGTATGTATTCTCAATAGGGTCGGTATTGTCTATGCCCAGAAAGAGGATATTAGTAAGATCCGTATTATACGTATATGTCTTTCCTTTCCACTCAACCGTGTTGTCGATTGCCTGACTTGGAGTTTCAGCATCAGACGATGAAATCTCATCTGTCTGAGACTGTTTATTTTTCCATCCCATATAAACAAGAATAACAGCCAGACATAGTATAACGGCAAGAACAGGTACAAATCTGGTTTTCCTCATCGGTAACCTCCAGCATCTCAATCAGAATTCCCCGGCTCTGTCTGTTCCAGGACTGCGCCCACCAGATATCTCTGGCTGGAGTTACCATTACAGGTGGACAAAATAATCAATTTGTCCTCTGCAGTCACCGGAAATGGATCTTCTATCCAGCTTGGTATTGTCCTGTTTTCCCGAATCGCATCCAGGAGATCCTGGCAGCCGTCCGTCTCATCACAATTGTATGAAGCCAGAAGATGGCTGTCATTATAGGTCACTGCAAATACAATGCGATAAGTATATATATGCTCCGGCGTATAAATCTCAATGACGGAATGTTCTTTGCGGAACTCTTCATCCTGGTACTCAGACAGCTGACCAAACATCGAATCATTTCGCATATTGTGACCATAAATTACGGTTACATTGTCCTCAAAACACCCGCTGTTATAGCTGTACTGCGTATATATACTTCCCGCTGTGTCGGATTCACCGTACATATTGCGGTAAAGATAGTAATCATCATCCGTTTCAGACTGAAGAATCGGATAATCCACATTCGTATCCGCAATGTAAATCCATGCGTATATATCCGGATTTTCCTCCTGTAATTTCGAAAAGTCCACTGGTATGCTGATCGTTTCCTCTTCTTCTGTCTCCGGAATTTCCTCCTCCGCCTCAGAAAGCTCCGTACGGACACTGTCCTGTACTTCAGACATGGTCTTTTCACTTTTTTCGCGCTGCCAAATATATCCGGCAACTGCGGCAATGGCGGCAATCAACAGAACAAGGCAGAGAATGAACACAATCCGCCTGGGCTTTCTCTCTTTCATGCACCCGCCTCTTTCCGGGACATCTTCTTAGTTGACTTTAATTCCTTATCAATCGGAATGACAGCGAGAACGCCCTCTTCCAGATATTTTTCCACATCTTCTTTGGAATTAATCTTATCATTTAGCAAATAAGGTATGGTAAAGATCAGAATCATTATAATCAGACCAACCAGACCTCCTTTTGCAACATTCTCACGAAAGCCATTATCCAGCGGAACAGTTTCTACCTCTGCTTCCTCCACCGTGGTGGGAAGGTCTGACTTCATAATCGTCGCAATCTGTGATGCCGTGGCATTCATAAGAGAATTCGTTACCACACAGGCCAGTTCCGAATCCGTACTTGTAGCAGTAAACAGCAGAATACGCGTGTCTTCCTTCACAGATACTGTTACCATGCCTTTCACCTGAGCTCTTGTCAAAGTATAACCGCATTCTTCCTTTACATCTTCGATAACGGTGTCAAGAATAGGCTTGCTCATGGCAATCTCCACAAAATCCGTGCTTAATGTCGAACCAAGCTGAATATCCGCCAGGGATGTGATACTGGTAGTCTCGGACAGAATAAAAAGCTGGGCGGAGGACTGATACCGATTTGGCTGCGTATAAGTATAAGCACCTGCAAGGAAAGCCCCGATCAGCAGACCAAGAAGCAGCATCTTCCATCTTCTCAGAAGAACCGTCAGCAATTCCACAAGATCAATTTTTACCGGTTCCTCTCGTTTTCTGGTATTCTCCATTGGTATTTTATTTCTCCTTTTTCCGTTTCTTTCCGGAGTTGCCCGAGCCGTATGTCTCTCCGCTGCCATATCCATAGCCATAGCCATACCCGTAGCCATAACCATAACCATAGCCGTATCGCTTGCTCTTTACATCGACCTCATTTAAAACAATACCAAGAAGATTCTCATTCGCCTGTTTTAACTGGTTTTTTACATCGATGGCAGCCCTCCTGCTGATTCTGTCAGCAGAGATAACCAGGACAGATCCGTCACAGTCTCTTGCCACAATCGCTGCGTCTACTACAACTCCCAGAGGCGGAGTATCGACGATTACATACTCAAAACTGCCCTTGGCAGCCTCCAGCATCTTATGAAATCTTTCTTTGTGGAGCAATTCTGTCGGATTGACTGGAAATATACCTGTAGGCATTAAATAAAGATTGGGCTGATCTGTCTCATAAATTACATCAGCCAGCTTTTCTTTCCCCGAGAGGAAATTGCTCAGGCCTTTCATGTCCTGATTCAGACTGTGGCGTGAACTGAATTTGGAATTTCTCATATCAGCGTCAATCAGAAGAGCAGATTTCCCATCCGCGGCAAAGCTTTGCGCAAGATAAAAAGAAACCGTACTTTTACCCTCACTGGAAAGAACACTTGTAATACAGATGGCACGATTCTCAAGTCCTGTGAACTCGATGTTGGTGCGAAGTCTGCGGTAAATATCTTTCATAATAGGGGAAAGTTCCCTGTTTCCGGTTAATTTAATTTGTTCCATACTTCTAAAAAAACTCCGGTTCTATTATTACGTGCAATCAGCTGCAGTTTTATCATGAGCAGTGGTTTTCAATATGACCGCCCATACAAAATATAACGGATAGCCTTTACCGCTGATATCAACACTGTATTTAATTATCTCATAATCGTTCCTGTTTGTCTAGTGTTATTTTCGATTTTCTG
>JAJBTR010000034.1 GCA_020860745.1 Lachnospiraceae bacterium
TCTTTGGGTTGTGGCTGCGCTTTGATTTTCAGTACACCACAATCCCCAGAACCTACTTCTTTTCTTATTTGAAATTCATTCCTTTTTATATCATCGCTTCGATCCTTTTTTTCTGGTTTACGCATATGTACCGGGGAATCTGGCGCTTTGCGGGCTTCAACGAGATGCTGAAGTATGCGTTCTCTTCGTTACTTGCATCTCTGGTACACGCTGTCGCAATCACGCTTATCTGCCGGAGAATGCCGTTTTCCTACTATATTATAGGCGCAGTTGTACAGCTGATCCTTGTGGTAGGAATCCGTTTTTCTTATCGTTTTTACACGCAGATCCTGGTACGGAAGGATGGCACAGGGAATGGAAATCCGGCGAAAAAGGTAATGATCATTGGCGGTGGCGCGGCCGGACGGTCGGTGGTGCGGGAGCTTCAGCAGTCCGACAAGATGAATACGATTCCCTGCTGCATCATTGATGACAACCCAAACAAGTGGGGGCGCTACATCGAGGGTGTGCCGGTGGCCGGGGGCCGGAACGATATCCCGGACATCGTAAAAAAATACGGTGTGGAGGAGATTTATTTCTGCATACTGACCGCGCATGCGGAGGACAAGAAGGACATCCTGAACATCTGCAACGAGACCGGATGCCGGATGAAAAGTCTGCCCGGCATTTATCAATTGGCGAATGATGAAGTGCTGGTCAGCCGTCTGAAATCCGTGGCGGTGGAAGACCTGCTCGGGAGAGAGCCGATTAAGGTAGACATGAAAGAAATCTTCCAGTACATACAGGGCAAGACAATCCTGGTTACCGGTGGCGGCGGTTCCATCGGCAGCGAGCTGTGCCGGCAGATCGCAGGGCATCAGCCGGAGCGGCTGGTCATCTTTGACATCTATGAGAACTCCACCTACGCGATTGAGCTGGAGCTGCGGGAGAAATATCCGGATCTGAATCTGAATGTGCTGATCGGCTCCGTCCGCGACAGCCGCAGGATTAATCAGGTATTTGAGACCTACCATCCGGACATTGTATTCCACGCCGCCGCGCACAAGCATGTGCCGCTGATGGAATACAGCCCGAACGAAGCCATCAAAAATAACGTGATCGGAACCTATAAGACAGCCTACGCAGCGCTAACACATGGAGTACAGCGTTTTGTTCTGATCAGTACGGATAAAGCTGTCAATCCCACCAATATCATGGGTGCATCCAAACGCCTCTGCGAGATGGTCATTCAAAGCATGGACGCCATCAGCAAAAGCGGCAGAATCGATTTGCTTCCATTCTTACACGCTCACAAGGACAAGGTGATTGGCGATCAGGTTGCACACGATCCGGTAGACCATATGGCTGCCGGATGGGAAGAAGCCGCTGCAAGTGAAGAACCGGTTAATCACTCGAACAAATCCTCTGTTGCGGCAGGCAGTTCCGAAAGAATCAAGATTGAGAGCATTAAAAACAAAGAACGCACCGGAACGCAGTTCGTAGCAGTTCGCTTCGGGAACGTACTGGGGAGCAATGGCTCGGTAATCCCGCGCTTCAAAGCGCAGATTGAAGCCGGAGGCCCGGTTACCGTCACGGATCCATCTATACAGAGGTATTTTATGACTATACCTGAGGCGGTCTCTCTGGTACTCCAGGCAGGCACTTATGCCTGGGGCGGCGAAATCTTCGTTCTCGACATGGGCGAGCCAGTCAAAATCGATACATTAGCGAGGAACCTGATCCGCTTGTCCGGCTACAAGCCGGATGAAGACATCAAAGTCGTCTATACAGGTCTGCGTCCCGGCGAGAAGCTTTACGAAGAAAAGCTGATGGCAGAGGAGGGCATCAAAAAGACCGACAACGAGCTGATTTACATCGGAAAGCCGATTCCATTTGAGGTAGAAGAATTCCTGAAGCAGCTGGAAGAGCTGGCGAATGCAAGCTACGAAAACAGCCCGGATATTGTAGGGATGGTCGAGAAAATCGTACCTACATTCCATCCGGTAGGAGAGAAGCCAGAGGGTGGAATGAAAGGCCGGAAATGAGAGAGAAGGAAATCGATTCAATGGACAGATTAGCAGATGAGCGATTTGAGAAAGCGAATAAAATCCTTGATCTGTATGAAATGCGTAACTATACACAGGAAGATATTGCAAAGAAATTAGGAATTTCTGTTGGAATCGTTGGTCAGGTTACCAGGCTATACAACTTCAGGCATACACGTAAAAAAAGCCGTCATGATCCAGACAATTTACGCGAGGGTGAGACCGTTAATATGTGTGTTTCTGATGATAATTTAGATTTTCTGGACAAGGTTACATTTAAAGACACGGAATCTGGCAACCACCAGGTTTTAGGGAGAGGAATCGAAATTGAATACGAGAGAATTCACACCATTTGAACATAAATTGTGGCTCAGTTCTCCGACTATGCACGGAGAAGAGATGCTTTACATGAAGGAAGCTTACGATACTAACTGGATGTCTACAGTCGGGGCAAATATCAACGAGGTAGAGCGGCTGACCGCTGAGACGGTCGGCTGCAGGTATGCGGTAGCTTTATCATGCGGAACCGCCGCACTGCACCTCGCGATGAAGATTGCAGGCGTTAAGCCGGGAATGCACGTGCTGTGTTCCTCTCAAACCTTCTCTGCGACCGTCAATCCAGTATGCTACGAAAAAGCCATTCCTGTATTTATTGATTCAGAGTACGACACCTGGAATATGGATCCTGCAGCGCTAGAGAAAGCCTTTGAGTTATATCCTGACGCAAAAGTAGTGGTCGTAGCTCACCTGTACGGTACTCCAGGAAAGATTGATGAAATCAAAGCAATCTGTGACCGCCACGGCGCGGCTCTTGTCGAGGATGCGGCTGAGTCTCTCGGTGCCACATATAAAGGAAAGATGACCGGCTCCTTTGGAACGGTGGGAGTATGCTCATACAACGGAAATAAAATCATAACCGGCTCTTCAGGTGGCTGCCTGCTGACTGACGATCTGGATGTCGCAAACAGGGTGCGCAAGTGGTCCACACAGAGCCGCGAAAATGCACCATGGTATCAGCATGAGGAGATTGGCTACAACTACCGCATGAGCAATGTGA
>JAJBTR010000297.1 GCA_020860745.1 Lachnospiraceae bacterium
CGTAAAGATAGCAAATAGAATCATCAGAACAGCAGACAGAATGATGCGGGTCAGAACCTTTTTTGTTTCTTATTCATAACACACTCTCCATATGCTTAGAAAAAGATCTCACAGTCATCCTCGCCCTTTTTGCAGTTTCTCAGTACATCTTTCATCACCGCTTTCGGCTCCTGCCCCTCGTCGAACTCCACCGTCATTTTCAGCGTCATAAAATTGACGACAGCGGATTTCACGCCTGCGGTATGATTCGCAGCCTCCTCCATCTTGTTTGCACAGTTTGCACAGGCCACATCGATTTTGTAAGTTTTCTTCATCTTAATAATATCCTTTCTCGTCTGGTATTTATTTGTTCATTTGAACGATTGTTCATATGTTAATTTCATTATACACTACTCCCTGTCTTTGTCAAGAAATTCTGAATAAAAGTTTTCCCACATGGTAGAATTTTCTGAATTTTCGTGTAAAATAAAAGATAAAAAGAAATGGGGGTATTGCAATGTTAGAACAACTCGACCTGACGAAATCCATGACAAAGGAAGATTACAAAAAACGCATGGAAGTTCTGGAGTCGGAGCTTTCCCGCCTGCAGCGCGAATGCAAAGCGGCAAAAATTCCGGTGATCATCGTCTTTGAAGGCTTTGGGGCGGCCGGCAAAGGCTATCAGATCAGCCGTCTGATCCACGCGCTGGATCCGCGCGGATTTTACGTCCACTCCATCGGCCCGGAGTCCACGGAGGAGATAATGCATCCTTTCCTCTGGAGATTCTGGACCAAGCTTCCGTCCAACACGCAGATGGCGATTTTTGACCGTAGCTGGTACCGCAAAGTCCTGGTAGACCGCTTCGACGGCATCACCGATGAGCACCGACTGATTACCTATTATAATGAGATCAATTCTTTCGAGCGGCAGCTTGCTGCGGACGGGAATGTCATCATCAAGCTCTTCCTTTGCATCGACAAAAAGGAACAGAAAAAACGGTTCAAACGCCTGGCTGATGTCCAGTCCAGCTCCTGGCGTGTGTCGGAGAACGATTTAAGACGCAATAAGGAGTTCGACAAATACAAGGCCATGAACGATGAAATGCTGGAGTACACGGACAAGGCCTACGCACCATGGACCATCGTCGAGTCCATGGACCGCTCCTTTGCAACTGTCAAAATCTACACTGCGGTCATCGAAGCGCTGAAGGCCGCTCTGCGCCGCAAAACGGAAGGATCCGCTGCTGACAGCGACATCACCACGGTTCCCGCTCCGACCTCTGTCGAGTACGATAACGATGTGCTCCGCACCTCCAGCCTGAAAAAAGCGGATCTGAGCCTTGCCTTAGAACGCGATGAATACCGGGCGGAGTTAAAACGGCTGCAGAACCGGATTGCCGACCTCCACGGTGAGATTTACAAGCGAAGAATCCCTGTCATTCTCGGTTTTGAGGGCTGGGATGCCGGCGGCAAGGGCGGCGCCATCAAACGCCTGACGGAAAAGATGGATCCCCGCGGCTACCGGGTACACCCCACCGCTTCTCCCAACGACATTGAGAAAGTCCACCACTACCTGTGGCGTTTCTGGAACAATGTTCCCAAAGACGGCCACATCGCCATCTTTGACCGGACCTGGTACGGCCGTGTCATGGTGGAACGGATCGAGGGTTTCTGCACCCGCGAGGAGTGGCAGCGGGCTTATCAGGAGATCAACGAGATGGAGAAACAGTTCGTCGACCACGGCGCCATCGTACTGAAATTCTGGCTTCAGATTGACAAAGACGAACAGGAGCGCCGCTTCAATGAGCGCATGGAAAACCCGGAAAAACAGTGGAAAATCACCGATGAAGACTGGAGAAACCGCGAAAAGTGGGACGAGTACGAAAAGGCTGTGGACGAGATGCTGGTCCGCACTTCCACTATGGCGGCTCCCTGGATCATCGTGGAAGGCAACAACAAATATTATGCGCGGATTAAGGTGCTGCAGACTGTGGTGAACGCCATGGAAAAGAGGCTGGAGCAGTATCCGAAAAGGTGAGTTACTATGACGGATGCAGGGGATGACTGGCACATATTTATAAGCAACCGGGGCAACGCTTCGCCAAACTAAGTACTAACTGCGACTAAGACGCTCAAGAAAGCTTTCGCGCCTAAGTCTTACTATAAAAGCCCAAGCCATGGGCGCCGGGCGAGCTTAGCAAAGTCGTATAGTAAGTACTGGATTTCGTCTCAGCTAAAAACGCCCCTACAAAGTTGCATTGTAAATATGTGCCAGTCATCCCCTGCATCCTGACCAAACATAATTGATCGGCCTGTGAAAAGCAAACCATCATGTGATTTGTAGCAGACAGGGTTTTTTTACATAGTATGCGGCTCTACTATTCTAAAAACCCCTCAGAGACTCAACTCCGAGGGGTTTCTTTAGGAAAGAAAATGGATTAGCAATACAGCGGATCGTCTGACTTATAGTTCAGCACATCCTCATTTAAGGTTACGCCGAACTCTTTTCCGATGGCTCTCAGGTTGTCGTCAGTGATGACCTGTCTGAGCTTTCCGTCCGGGCTTGCGGACAGCGCGATGCTCGCAATCTGCGCCGCTTTTTCAATGGTGTGCATCAGACCGAACGCGATATCAAAGTTGGGACCGGATACAAAGAGGCCGTGGAAAGACCACACTGCCGCGTCATACTTCTCCATCTCCGCACAGGTCGCTCTCGCAATGTCAGCTCCGCCGGGAACCATCCACGGCACCACGCCCACACCGCCGGGGAAGACAACGCAGCATTCGGTCGCGCTCTTCCAGAGCATCCGGGTGAAGACTTCCGCGCTCTGGGGAAGGACAAAGGTCAGGGCAATGACATAAGGAGTATGCGCATGATAGATGACACGATTCTCTCCGTTTGTCACCCGCTTGCGGACAGAATGGTTCATAAAGTGGGTCGGGAACTCGCTGGTGGGCACGCCGCCCTCCTCCAGACCCCAGACGATGCGATAGCTGTCGCCGGCCTCATTGATCTCAACAATACAGATATTGTTCTGCGGCTCCAGATCTACATTGCGGAGGAACTTTCCGCTGCCTGTAGAAATAAAATACTCACCGGCCAGGTTGTCCGCCTGCACGCCCATGTTCACCCACTCACCGGGCGTCTCCTTAAAATAGCGTCTGCACTCATCTACTTCTTCTCCGCGCATGCGGTAGGTCAGGTTTCCGCCGTTTCTCTCGTGCCATCCCTGACGAACGCCGTCCGTGCACATCTGAATATACTCCTCGATTACTTTTACGCCAAAAATACTGTTCATGACTGTTCTCCTCTCCACTCATTTCATCAGACGCAATGCGCATCTGTATCTCTGAACGTGCCTCATTTCCCATTTTTTCTGAGGCATCGCTCCTGTATAAAATTTTCGCAACTGTTCAGTACCTTCACAGTTACGAGGAAAAGTCCATTTGAAATCGCTGCGCGATGGGACTTTTCCTTGTATATTTTACGTTTTCATACGTACTTCGCAACAAGTGCGAAGTACTGTCCTGAATAGTTGCAAATTTTCTTGCTCCTACTTAACTCTTGCTCTTATTTCATGCATCAGCTATGCCTGTAATCCCGATTCAGCGCTGTGAAAGCACTTCTTTCTCATAGCGGATCACTTCGTCAAACCACTCATTGTCATCCGTCCCGCACTGTCTGCAGTACTCCTCCCAGACGTCGCTGAAAGGAAGCATTTTCACCTGCTCCTGACGAACCATCGCTTCCGTCCAGTTTGACGCATCCTGAAGGCTCTTCAGATCCTCATGAGGCATGCAGAGCGCATTCAGAAGTGCTTTCTGCCAGCTGCGGAAGCCCACCGCCCATGCGCTGATCCGGTTAATGCTCGCGTCAAAATAATCCAGCGCCATGTTGACGCGGTCAATGGCGTTGCAGCGGACAATTTCTTTGGCCATCTCCTTTGTCTCATCGTCAAACAGTACCACATGGTCGGAATCCCACCGCACCGGTCTCGTGATGTGCAGTGCAATTTCCGGGAAAAAAGCCAGCAGCGCCGGGATCTTGTCAGACACCACTTCGGTCGGATGGTAATGGCCGTTATCCATCAGCGGAATACAACCATCATGGGTGGCGGCGAAACTCAGCGCGAACTCGCCGCTTCCGACGGTGTAAGACTCCACACCGATGCCGAACACCTTGGATTCCACGCAGGGTTTTACCATCGCCGGGTCATGGGGTTCCGCGATAATCTGCTCGATGGAATCCTTGTAACGCTCCCGCGGTCCGAGACGGTCTGCCGGCACATCCTTGTATCCGTCGCCGGTCCAGATGTTCATCACGCAGGGGATGCCGGTCTGCTCTGCGAAGTACTGGGAGATGCGAATGCAGGCTTTGCCGTGCTCAATCCAGAATTTTCTTGTCTCCTCGTCCGGGCTGGAAAGAGTCAGTCCGTCTTTTACCATGGGATGAGAGAAAAATGTAGGGTTAAAGTCCAGTCCCATGCCTCTCTCTTTCGCAAAATCCACCCACCTCTGAAAATGTTTCGGCTCCAGTTTGTCCCGGTTTACATAGCCGTCCTCAAAGATCGCGTAATTGGCATGCACATTGATCTTCTTCATGCCCGGCGTCACTTTGATGACCTCATCGATATCCGCCATCAACTGCTCGGGCGTGGTTGCCTTGCCCGGATAATTTCCCGTGGTCTGGATACCACCGGTCAGCGGTCCGTCATGGTCAAAACCGATGACATCGTCGCCCTGCCAGCAGTGCAGGGAAACCGGGATCGTTTTCAGCTTCGCAATCGCCGCGTCTGTGTCAACCCCCACTTTTGCATAAATTTCTTTTGCACTCTCATATCTGTTCATAGTGTCAGATTCCTCCTTCTTTTTTTATATGCGCAGGTACGTAAGGAATATGACAGCAACGCTGTCCGCACCCCCGCGCGGCGGGTATGAGGCAGCTTTTGTCTCATATCCGATATTTATGTAATAATCAGATTGCAAAAAAAGTGAGATAAGAAATCTCTGATTTCTGTAATCGAACTTACGCTGTTCAGCAATCTGAAATATCATACCTTTTTGTTGCCTTAATCATGTGATGAAAACCTGCCGCTGCTATCGGTATACATGAATCGGAAATGACCGTCCGATACAGGCTCTGGCGTCCTCCAGGTTCTCCAGATCGCCGAGCGATATCATCTGCGCCGCCAGGTTTCCGATGGCCGTACCTTCCGTGGGACCGGCGTACACGGTCTTGCCGGATGCCTTCGCCGTCAGTTCATTTAAATACGCCGCATTTGCGCCGCCGCCCACGATGCGGATTTTCTCATATGTTTTCCCGGTCAGGCGCTCCACCTCACGGCAGGCCTCACCATAACACTCCGCCAGGCTGTTATAGATTACCGAGGCCACCTGCGCGATACCCTCCGGCACCTGCTGCCCGCTCTCGCGGCAAGCCGCCTGCACCTCCTCCGTCATATTAGGCGGTGCCAGGAAACGGTCGTCGTTACAGTCCACTTTTGAAGTAATCTGTTCCAGAGAGGCCATATCACAGATTTCGCCGAATGATAATTCCGCGCCGATTTCCTTTTTCACGGACTGAATCATCCAGAGACCCATGATATTCTTCAGGAAGCGGAAGCGATAATTGTATCCGCCCTCGTTGGTAAAGTTCTGCTGTTGCGCTTCCGGGGAACAGTTGGCGCTCATCAGCTCTGTTCCCATCAGGGACCAGGTGCCGGAGCTGATATACAACGTATCCTCGTCTGCCTCCGCCGGAACGGCAAGCACCGCAGAAGCGGTATCGTGAGTGCCCGGGATGACCACCTTGCAGTTGTAGCCGATCTCCTCCTGTATCTCCGGCTTCAACTCGCCCAGACAGGTTCCCGGCACTGCGATTTCCGGAAAAATATCCGTGGGATATCCCAAAAGCCCGATCAGATCCTTATCCCACTGCTTTGTACCGGGGCTTACGAGCTGTGTGGAGGAAGCGTTGGTGTATTCCACCGCTTTTGTACCGGTGAGCAGATAATGGAAATAGTCCGGAATCATCAGATAGGTCTTCGCCTGTGCCAGAAGATCCGGTTCCTGTTCCCGCATCGCCATCAGCTGATAAATCGTATTAAACTTCTGCTTCTGGATTCCGGTGCGGGCATACAGCTCTGTTTCCGGTATGTAAGAATAAACCGTTTCATCCATCCCCTCTGTCCGGCCGTCGCGGTAAGCCACCGCATCCGTGATGCGCTCGCCGTTTTCTCCGAGCAATACAAAATCCACCGCCCAGGTGTCAATACCGACACTGACCGGAATCTTGCCAAGCTCGGCACACTTTTTCATGCCGATCTTAATCTCAGCAAACAGGCGGTCCACATCCCAGCCTTTTCTGCCGCCCTTGTCCGTCATGCCATTTGGAAAACGGTGGATTTCCTGCAAAATCATCTTTCCATCCTCCAGATGTGCCAGCATATGGCGGCCGCTGGAGGCTCCGATATCAATCGCGAGATAATACAGTGTCATTCCCCTTCCCCTCTCTTTCTGAATCGTAACTGTTATATTTTCTAATAAGAATTGTACTTCCCGGCGGGTAAGAAAAAAAGGGCAGTTCTTGATTAAAAAACTGTCCTTATTTGTTTTGAGTCTCTATGTATCTCTCATGTTTTATTTGCAGTTCCCCCGTATGCTGCGACTGCTCACTATTTTTACTGCGCAACCGCTCGTACGCGAAGTGTCGCAGAACGGCAATTTATTCTGGTGCTTTGTTCAGGCTTCCCCGACAATCACCTTAATCGATTCATTGCTCATCTGCATCTGAATCGCTGCCTCCACCTGTTCCACCGGGAAATAATGCGTGATCAGCGGTTCCAGACGGATCCGGCCGCTGTTGATCAGCTCCACTGCCCGCAGGTGGGTATCCGGGTTAATCATTGATCCGACGATTGTCAATTCCTTCTGATACACATCCTCCATGCTGAGCGGATGAGTAGCGCCGGATTTCGGCACACTGAAAAACAGGATTGTGGTTCCCCGGTGCGCAATCTCAAATGCCTGCTGCGCAGCGATGGCATTGCCGACACACTCAATCACCACATCCACACCCTCCATCCCGAGGATTTCCCGGATTCGATCTCCCAGGGGCTCCCGGACAGGGTCAATCGCAGCATCCGCGCCAAGTTCAAGTCCGATCAATCTGCGCAGTTCCACCGGCTCGCTTAAGAGAACGGCCGAAGCACCGGCAAGCTTTGCCAGCTGCACCATAAGAAGCCCGATCGCTCCGCCTCCGATCACACAGACGGCGTCACCGGAGCGGATGCCCGCCCGGTCAATGCCGTGAATGCAGCAGGCCAGCGGCTCCGCCATCGCCCCGTGCGCCAGCGGAATTTCTTTTTTCAGTTTATAACACTGCCCCTGCGGCACATAGCAATAATCCGCAAATCCGCCGTCGCGGTTGACACCAATCGCGTACAAACCGGTACAGAGTTGTTTTTTCCCGATACGGCAGTAATAGCACTTGCCACAGTATATGTTGGGATCCACCGTCACATGGTCGCCCACGGCAAAGTCCTCCACCTCGCTGCCCACGGCCTCGATGATACCCGCAAACTCATGTCCCAGAACCACCGGCGGATTCACTGCGGCAGAACCCTTGTCCCCATGATAAATATGAACATCCGTCCCGCAGACGCCGCAGGCTGCCACTTTCACCAGCACCTCATCCGGTGCAAGCGTATGCTGCGGCAGATCGCGGGTCTCAAAAGACTGATTCCCAAGAAAATACGTTCCTTTCATACTGTCCTCCCTCCCGATACAAATGCATCTGTTTTTTCTGGTTTTATTTTATTCAATACCCTCCGCAGATGCAATAGGGAATTTGTAATTATTCAAAACATTATCGAGCCAGGTTCTGAATAATTGCGAAACTTCGCCGCCTGGGATGAATAACATTGAAAACCGGCGGCAAATAGAGTATGATTCTGATAGATGAATGTCAGAAAGAGGACAAATCATGATTTCAAAAGCCAGGCAAAACATAAATAAAACAACCACACTGACAATTCCCGCAATTTTTCAGGACAACATGATCTTACAGCGCCAAAAACCGGTTCCAATCTGGGGACAGGCTGTGTCCGGGGCAGAAGTGACGGTTTCCATTCAGGGACAGACAGTGAAAGCTGCTGCCGGGACAGACGGCGCCTGGAAAGTCATCCTCGCACCGCTCGCCGCATCTGAGGCAGAAACCCTGACCATTACTTCCTGTATACCCGAAACCACGAAAAATCCTGCTTCTGTAAGCAGGGATGCTGCCGGTTCCGATTCCGCAGAAGCAACCGCGTCCGGCGATACGATTACAGAAATCATCCATCTCAAAAACATCGCCATCGGGGAGGTCTGGGTCGCCGCAGGCCGGTCCAACATGGAATTCTGGATGCGCTACGAAAAACACCTCCCGGAGGCACTTTCCGTCTTCCCCAACTAGCGCATCCGCTTTTTTTACGTCCCCAAGGTCTGCTTTGACGGGCAGCTGGAGGACTTCGATTACAGCCGGATGGGAATCTGGCGCTTTGCCGACACAAAGGAAAGCATCGATTACTTCAGCGCGGGCGGCTTCTCTATCCAGAAAGAGCTGGCGGAAGCGCGGCATGTCCCGGTCGGCATCATCGGCTGCAACTGGGGCGGCACAGTCTCCACCGCCTGGATGCATCCGGATACCGTGAACAAGGTCGGGAAACCCTGGATTGACCACTTTCACGAAGTTCCGGAATACGCGGATTTAGATCAATATATTGCAAAGCAGCACACAAAACAGATTAACGATCACGGAAATCCTTTTTCCGATGTGTTTCTGGAAAAAGTTATGCCGCGGACACTGCCCGACCGCGAATTCCGTCAGTTTGTTCATCACCTGCCGAGAGACTTCTATCGCAACTGCTTTTATGATTACTTTGAAAAGCCTCAGCCACAAAGCATCCCCGGCAGTCTCTATCAGCACATGCTAAAGACCGTCGCACCTTTCTCCGTGCGGGGTATTCTCTGGTATCAGGGGGAGGGCGATGACGAATTTGGTTTCGCTGAACTGTATCAGGATATGCTGACCGCTCTGATTGCCGACTGGCGCGCACTTTGGGAGGATAATGCTCTGCCGTTTCTCATTGTGCAGCTTCCCGGATTCTCCCGGTGGCTGATGCAGATGCCCGGCAATAATTTCATGGAGATCCGCCGCTGCCAGGAAGCCGTGTGCGACACCGTACCCGGCACCTGGCTCTGCTCTATCTCTGACTCCGGCGAGGAGACAGACGCCCACCCGAAAGACAAAAAAACGGTCGGCCACAGGCTGGCTCTTCTGGCGCGCGGACATATCTACGGGGAAAGTCTGTCCTGCGACGCGACGCGGGCGGCAGACGTCATCCGGAATGACGACTGTATCCGCATCTCCTTTGCACACGCGGAGGGCGGTCTGAACATCCGGGGAGAACAACTGGAAGCCATGCATCTTTTCAGCGGCACCGACAATGCCGACCGGGAAATAGAATTTGACGCTGTCGCAGAAAACAACCAGCTGATTCTGACATTAAAAAATCCCACACCTGATCCGATACAGATCGCCTTCGCCCAGACCAGCTGGTACCGGGTCAATCTGTACAACCAGGCGGGGATTCCCGCAGTGCCGTTTCAAACTATCTCTGTTTCCGGATAAGTTCTACCCGATTACCTTCCCCGGATTCAGAATGTGTTTCTCATCAAAAACAGCCTTAATTCCATGGAACAGCGAGATCATATCCGGACCCATATGGTTTTCCAGCGCTTTCACACGCGCGTGGCCGATCCCATGCTCGCCGGAGACCTGTCCGCCCATCTCCTTTGCTTTCGCGTACATCTCCGTCATCAGCCTGGGATAACGGTCGGCAAAAACTGCAGGATCCATATCATCCCGCATCAGCTGGATATGCATATTTCCATCTCCCGCATGCCCCTGAATCGAGATGCGGATACCAGTCTCCTCCATCTTTGTGTCGGCAAACCGGGAAAAATCCGCAATCCGGTTGCGCGGAACCACAATATCGCACTCGTCCATATCGGTGGTGGAAGCTTTCAGCGCCTCCAGCGCTGACCCGCGGACAGACCATACTGCCTCTTTTCGCTCGTCCGTATTGCAGAGGAAAACATCCTCCGCGCCATTCTCCAGGCAGATCTCCGCCGCCTGGTCGCAGCGCCGCTCCACATCTTCCGTGCTGCTCCCGTCAAACATGAGAATCAGATAAGAGTCAGCCGTTTTATGAGGCATGATTTTATTTAAGTAGTATGCCGCGTCGTCCAGAAGAGACTTCGGCATATATTCAATCGCCGTCGGATTCAGATCGGAATTGATAAACTTCGGCACGGTTCCCACGCACTTCTCCAGAGATCCATACGGAACCAGCAATGTATAGGAAACTTTCGGCGGATGGATGAGACGCATGCGAAGTTTTGTCGCAATGCAGAGCGTCCCCTCAGATCCCACCACCAGATCTTTGATATCATACCCTGACGTATTTTTCGCCACGTTGCTCCCGAACTGCATCACTTTTCCGTCCGGCAGAACACACTCCATAGAGACGACATAGTTCCGGGTCACGCCGTAACCGACCGCTTTCATGCCGCCGGCATTGGTCATCACATTTCCGCCGATAGACGCCGTTTTTTCACCGGGCTCCGGCGGGTAAAAAACACCTCTCTCCTCCGCCGCGTTTGCCAGCTCCATCACCAGCACGCCCGGCTCCACAACTGCCGTCATGGTCTCCATATCCCACTCCAGAATCCGGTTCATCTTCTCCACACTGAGCAGGATTCCGCCGTAAATCGGAACCGCCCCGCCGGAAAGTCCCGTCCCTGCGCCCCGCGGCGTCACCGGGATGACATGCTCGTAAGCATACCGCATCGCTGCGGAAACCTCCTCTGTCGTCACTGCCTGCACCACGACATCCGGCGCGTGGGTACCCAGCTCCGGCAATTCGTCATGATGATAGTCATATTCAATCTCTTCCCCGTAAAAGACCCGGTCCGGAGAAATAATCTGTCTTAAATATTCCACGCCTTCCGGCGTAATTTTCTGGTATTCCATAATTCACCTCTGTTTTCTAAACACACATCTCTGTTGGTTCAGGTACTAAGGAACTATCACAAATAACTCATGCATCTTACACCGGCTAATACGCGAATCGCAGGCTCTAAAAGCCTCGCCGGTCTACACTCCGTTCCCCTTTCTGTTATCCCCGATAATTTCTTACCGCCCGGAGCAGTTCCGGAATAAACTCATACAGATCTTTCACAACACAATAGTTTGCGATCCGGAAAATCGGCGCCTCCGGGTCTGTGTTGACAGATACAATGCACTCAGAACCGTCCATTCCCGCCGCAAACTGAACCGCACCTGACACGCCGCAGGTAATAATCAGCTTCGGCTTTACCGTTCTGCCGGACAGACCGATCTGGGTCGTCACATCGCCCCACCCTTTTTCCACCAGGGGACGGGTGGTCGCCATCTGACCGCCCAGGGCGTCCGCCAGTTCACGCAGCATTTCCAGATCTTCTTCTTTTTTCACACCGCGGCCGGCTACAACCAGGACATCCTCCTCAATGGATTTTTTATGCTCCATGATCTGTGTGCCAAGCACTTCTATTTTGGAACGAAGCATCTGATGTGTCACTTCACACTCGACAATCTCCCCGTGCGCATCCTCCCGCTGCACCGCGTTCATCACTTTATAGCGGACCGTTGCAAACTGCGGCCTGGTATTTGTGGTGATAATCTGCGCCATTATATTCCCGCCAAACGCAGGCCGGACCTGAACCAGATCGGTATTTTCTTTCATATCGAGCATGGTACAGTCCGCCGTCAGGCCGGTGCGGAACCGGGTCGCGCAGGCAGGTGCAAGGGATCGTCCCAGGGCGGTAGCACCCACCAGAACGACCGCGGGCTTCACCCGGTTAATACAAGATTCCATAACGTTGACATAGACATCGCCCCTGTAATAAGCCAGCTCCGAATGTGCATAGACGAAAACCCTGTCCGCACCGTATCCCGGAAGCAGTTCTGCCTGCTCTCTCACATTTTCTCCGCCAATGATCACGGCGTAGACCGGCTGGTGGATTTTCCCCGCCAGCTCCTGTGCTTTTCCCAGCAGTTCAAAGGCTACCGGGTGAATCCCCGCTTCCTCCTGCTCCACAAAAACCATGACGCCGCTCCAGGCATCCTTGTCCACTACCGCCTTTTTCTCTTCCGTTTCCACCAGGGAAACAGCATTCACTGGGCAGGTTTTAACACACAGTCTGCACATTTTACAGGATGCGTTGATCTCCACCCTGTCATTTTTTATTTCCAGTGCTCCAAAGGGACATTTCTCCACACACTGCCCGCAGAGGATACACTGCTCTGAATCAAAATATAATTCTGCCATTATCTACTGTCTCTCCTCCTCTTATTTACTGGCAAGGGCTGGTATCGTCATGTATTTTCTCTCCGCGAACAGCGCCGTCAGTTGATCCGCTATCTCAGACACACTGCCCTGCAGGAAAACCTGTCCCTCATGCGTCTCCGGAGGGAAAATACGCTCCACAGAGGTAGCAGAGCCCTTCAGCCCGTAGTGGTTTTTGTCCTGATCTTTAAAATCCGCGAAGGTCATCATATGTACCTCGCGATCCTTGCTCGCCGCTTTCAGACGGTAGGATGGCAGGCGGGGCGTATAGATATCTTTCTCAACCGTAATCAGGCAGGGCAGCTGCATCCTGGCTGTCTGTTTCAGATTAACAAAATCCTGTCCAACCATAATGGCCACACCATCCATCTCTCCGATCTCACCGACCCAGGCAGCACAGGGAATGCCCAGATATTCCGCCATGGCCGGTCCCACCTGTGCCGTGTCGCCGTCCGTCGTCTGCTTCCCGCATACAATGATATCAAAGTCCCCAATCGCGGAAATACCCTGCGCCAGCGTATAGGATGTAGCCAGGACATCCGCTCCGGCAAAGACACGGTCCGTAAAAATATAAGCGTCATCCACCCCCATCATATAGGCTTCTTTCATCATAACTTCCGCCTGGGGCGGTCCCATCGTGACGGCAGTCACTGTCCCTCCATACTGCTCCCGCAGACGCAACGCCGTCTCCATAGCATACAGATCATAAGGGTTGATCTTCGCAGCGGCTCCGTCGCGCTTTAACACGCCGGTCTCCTCGTCAATCTCGACCTGACTGGTACCCGGCACCTGTTTGATGCACACTACAATATTCATTGTCTTCTCCTTCTCTTTTGGTCTTACCAGTTATATTGGTATGATAGCATATCTCCCGCACCATGGCAAGAAGAAAAACTGATTATTCTAAAAAACAGGAAACTATTCCCATAACCGAACTGGAGGCAGTAATTAGCCCCGTCCTCTCAAATTGGTTAAAATCTCCACTTCAAGCAGCACTTTGATAATCTACTCTCTATAGTTTTTTTAAATGAGAATAGGCAGAACAAATGTCTGCCTATTCTCATATTTATTAAGAGGGTTGTGATATTTTTATATGTCTACACTCTGTATCATCGGCCACTTTCATTGTCAAATTCAAAGGAATATATGCCGGATCCCAGTGAAATCTCATTGCCGTATACTTTCAATTCTGCAGTGCTTGCGCAGGGAACGCTGACCTTAATTTTTACAGATTCTTCTGTTTTTTCCCATATACAGGATACTGAACCGCGGACC
The DNA here is from genome assembly GCA_020860745.1 of Lachnospiraceae bacterium. Lineage (GTDB taxonomy): Bacteria > Bacillota > Clostridia > Lachnospirales > Lachnospiraceae > Eubacterium_I. The sequence continues at coordinate 13,686 of JAJBTR010000297.1, forward strand.
GTGTCAATCGAACAGCTGCTGCTGTTGATTGCGGTATCGAGATCTGGTGCGAACAGGATTTTTTTATAGCCGGGCTCCAGACAATGGATTCCTCCTATCCTGCGATACATCCAGTCACCAACGCATCCATACGCATAGTGGTTAAAAGAAGCCGGAAGGGGGACTCCGGTTCTGCCGACAGCAAACCAGTTCTCCCAGATTGTTGTAGCCCCCTGCTCCACTTCATATAACCAGGAAGGTGCCTCAGTCTGATACAGCAAACAGTAAGCCAATTCTTTGCAGCCATTATCACACAATACATCCATCAGATATTTTATCGCAATAAATCCTGCATCCAGCCGGTTGCCGTTCTCACGAATCATCTCTGACAGTAATTCAATCACTCGTGATCGTTGTCTTTCATTTGGAATATCCGCTGCCAGAAGCATCACATAAACACCCTGATACGGTACAGCGTGAACATCGCCATTCTCATCCAGGAATTCCTCTCGGACAGCATTTTTTATTCTCTCAAGCAGTTCGCGGTAAACATGGCTTTTTTCTTTATAGCCGAGTATTTCCGAAATCTCCATCATTAATTGTACATTGAGGGCATAAAGGCAGCTGCCCACTACAGGTTTCGTCTCGTCTGCTCCAATCATCGGATTCTCATTATGTTCTGAGAGGCTCGGTATCAGCCAGTCTCCATATTGAAATCCTTTCGTATATAAATAAGGATTTCTCTCTTTTTGTGCTTCCGAAAACGATGCATAATTCTCCGGTTTCTGTTCCGCCTGCTTTTGCATATACGCAATCCACTTTTCCATAATCGGATAAAACCTCCGAAGGATCGCATCATCTCCTGTATAGAAATATAGTGTGTAGGGAATGGCCAGAGCAGCATCTCCCCATCCCGGTGAAGAATTACTGCCGCCATCCTCCCTCTGGAGCAGATCGTACATCGGAAAATTCGGAACAACATTCGGGATTTCTCCATCTTTTGCCTGCTCTAATGCCATATTTTCCATCCAGCTTTTCAGGAAAGCATACAGGTCATAGTTAAAACATCCTGTTTTTGCGAAGATTTGTATATCTCCTGTCCAGCCCATTTTCTCTCTTTGCGGACAATCCGTAGGAATAGAAAACATGTTTGACCGTTCGCTCCAGACAATATTGCTCTGCAGTTGATTTAATCTGTCATCAGAACAATGAAAGTCTCCTGTTTTCGTCAGTTTACTGCCGAGGACAATCCCTTTTGCCGAACAGATTCGTCACGTCTTCGGCGCAGTTATTCTGACATATCGAAATCCATGATACGTAAACCGCGGGTGAAGGCAATGCCTTCCCGAATCCACAAGGAAAACATCTGTGTGTTCCTTATTTCTTCCCTGGATGTTCTTCAGGAAGTTCCCGTTTTCATCCAGAATCTCACTATACTCCAGTACAACAGGCATTTCTGTATTTGTTTCTATGACAAGTTCTGCAATTCCTGCAAAATTCTGACCAAAATCGATAAGGAGCTCTCTGTCACCGGTTTGAATGACTGTATAATCACAAATTTCCTCCGTTATCACAACTGGGTTCATCGGCTGTGAAACCAGATTCTGCATATCGTAATCAGCTTCCATACAGGAATTCCAACTGTAGTGTTCAATGCTTTTTTGCCTCAACATTTTGGTTTCCGTCGTCAAGTCCTGTTTTTCTCCCATAAACAGATCAGAATATCGAACATAACTCTCTCTGGATTTGGCAGATGAGCTGCTGACTTCAATCTGCTGGCTGCCATCGCGATAAGTAATTTCAACCTGTGCCAAAATACCTAGTCGGTCTCCATACTGACAACTATCTCCGGTCAAACCGATTCTGCCAATCCACCATCCGTCCGCTACTGTAAACTCCAGCACATTTGCTCCGTCCAGAAGCATTTCGGTCAAATCATAGGTCTGATAATAAAGCCGATCCTTGTAAGAAGATATTTCCGGAGTAAAACTACAATTCTGCTCCATTCTCCCATTAACAGAAAAATCATAAATACCATGCGCACTCGAATATAGCCTTGCTTTCCTAATTTCCTTTTCGCAGGTAAACTCCATGCGAATTTCGTGTGCGCATTTTAATCGTTGCTCTACACTCCTGTTCTCTTCAACCGGTCCGAACAAATCCCAGAACTTAACACGTTTTTCCAACGTTGGCTCCTCCTGCGCCGGCTCAATCCATTTTGCCTGCCAGGGGCTTCCCCGAAATCCGGTTTCAAATGAAAATATATTCTCCTGCTCTAAAACATCATCGTATGCATCTGAAAAAGAAGCATCCAGAAAATACCTTGTTTTGGGCAAAAGGTCTTTACCATCATAGGATACAAACGGCTGGGTACCGGCTTCACACAGTCCGGTATCCCAAACAATCTGCCGTTTCTCATCACGAAGGATAAAATGATATGATTATACTTCAATTTCTTCCTGCACAGAATCAGCTTTGTAAAGAAATACAAGATCTGTTTCGTCTACAGCCAGAGTATTATCAATCCCATGTAAGCAAATCTGCATTCCTGTTAACATGATTAATCCTCCCTCACTCTGATTGCCGCCACTATAACAACAGCAATGGCAAGAAGCACTGCGGGTAAAACAGATCTGGTAATCAAAATCCCTCTGAGTGCGCTGTCTGTCTGCTCAGCATTTGCAACGTAACCTGTTGCCGTAAGAATCAGCGACGGGAAAAAGCTGGCGAGAGCCTGGCCGATTTTTGTTGCAAGAGAATTCAGACTCATAACAGATGCGTCTGCTCTTGTATTATTCTTTTTTGCCGCCCGATTGGCCATTTTTAATACCAGAGAAATCATCGGCACGTTGGCAATTCCGCATCCCAGACCGGAAATGAAAACCAACACCAGAGTAATTACCATGCCCTGATTCCCCACAAACCAGATTCCGATATTCGCAACTGCGGATATTGCACAGCAAAGGATAAGCAGTTTTTTCTCAGATATCCGTTTCTGAATGGATGCTCCAAAGAGACTTGCGATAGCCACGGAACCAATGCAGCAAAACATGTAAAGAGAAATTTTAGACACATCCCCCATATAATAAAGCATGAAATACACGCCGACTGTCGGTCCAAGCGTCACACAGAGTCCAGCCAGCATCGCGACGATATAGGTAAACCCAAGCTGCGGTGTCAGAACCTTAAATAAATTTTTAAACATTTGAATCATGGATATATGATCCGCCTGAGGTTCTTCTACAACCGTTTCTCTGGCACTTCTGTAGCAAATGAGCATTAAAATTACGCCCGGAACGGCAAATGCTAATAAAGCTAACGGGTATCCCATTCTATCATTTCCATTCCCCAAAACTCCGGCAATCTGAGTAAAGAACATCGAGGAAATCAACATAGCCCACATAATCATGCTGCGCGCCATACCAATCGCAGTATTTCTTTTCTCAGTGTTTACATTCAAACGGTTAACACAAGCCCAGAAGGGGACATCAAAACAGGTAAACAGCATGCCATATCCTATGTATGTAACACATGCCCATACGATTCTGCCCGCAATCGGCAATTCGGGCGAGCAAAAACTCAATACGGCAAAAAGTGCAAAAAGCGGACCGAAAATTCTTAACATCGGCCGATATTTCCCATTTTTTCCCGGTTTTCTTCTGTCTGCAAGCATACCGATCATCGGGTCATTCACAGCGTCCCAGATTTTTGCAAGTAGCATAATCACGCCTGCGGCAAAAGCCGGAATTCCATATACTTCTGTGTAGAACGTCAGAAGATATGTCCCCACCACTCCCGAAATCAGATTATTGCCCAGGGAACCCATACTAAATCCAACAACATTTGTCTCTTTGTTCATTTTAGAACCTCCTTTTCTTTGCTGAATATATTATATCCCGGACAAATCGCTTTGTAATTTGATTAACCCCCACAGTTTTATGGTAATATTCCACAGTTTCTTTCCAGGGTTGTTTCATGAAGAAATTTTAAACATAAGATAAATGCTGAATTTAA
>JAJBTR010000135.1 GCA_020860745.1 Lachnospiraceae bacterium
CGGAGCTGGCGGAGGATCCGGATGCGACATTTCTGGAATATGCTGAGATTCCTGCGTATGTGGTAAACGCTTTTGTGGCGGTGGAAGACCGGACGTTCTGGACCAATTCCGGAGTATCCTATAAGGGTATTGTCCGCGTCTGCCTGAATTATGTCCGCACCGGGGGCGAGGTGGCGGAGGGCGCCAGTACGATCACTCAGCAGCTTGCGCGATCAGCGTTTTTGTCCAATGAGAAGACGATGCTGCGTAAAATCAAAGAAATTTTTATCGCCCGGGAGCTGACAAATAAGTATTCCAAGGAGGAGATTATGACCTTCTACTGCAATACCTGCTGTTTTGCTAACGGTATTTATGGCGTGGAGGATGCGGCGAATACTTATTTTGGGAAGTCTGTGGATGAGCTGACCTTGTCTGAGACAGCTTATATCTGTGCGATTCCCAACCGGCCGGAATATTATAATCCGCTGAAGTCGCCGGAGAATGCGGTGACGCGCCGGGACAAGATTCTGGATGACATGGAAGAGTGCAGCTATATCACGGCGGCGGAATGTGCGGCGGCAAAGGATCAGGATATCGCGGTGTCAGAAATCGAGGAGGACGATACTTTCTATAATTACGAAGTGACCTATGCGATTAACTGTGCAGTGCGCTACCTGATGGAACTGGATGGTTTTGAGTTTCAGTCTTCCTTTTCGAGCACGGATGAATATACAGAATACAACACGGAGTATGATGAGTATTACGCGCAGGCAAAGCACAAGCTGTACACCGGCGGGTATGAGGTTTATACGACCATAGATCTGCTGGTGCAGAGCGAGATGCAGGAGATTCTGGATGAACAGCTTGCATTCAGCGAGACACTGACCGATGATGGAATTTATGAGCTGCAGGGGGCAATGACGGTGATTGACAATGATACCGGAAAGGTGGTTGCGATTATCGGAGGCAGAACACAGGAGGACAGTGACAATGTCTATTCACTGAACCGTGCTTATCAGGGATATGCCCAGCCGGGCAGTTCCTTTAAACCGCTTGTTGTGTACACGCCGGCTTTGGAAGAAGGGTTTACAGCTTCCTCCACACTGAAGAACATAGATGTAGACTCTGCTAAGACGAAGTCTTATTCGGAGATTACCGCTATGTCGGGAACACAGATGACGCTTCGCGCCGCAGTGGAACAGAGCAAGAACGGCTGCGCATACTGGCTCTTCAGCCAGATTACGCCCAGTGTCGGACTGTCCTATGTGGAGAATATGAATTTCAGTAAAATCGTGGCTGATGATTATACAATGAGCGCTTCCCTGGGTGGTCTCACGTATGGCGTAACTACGGTGGAGATGGCAAATGCCTATTCTACACTGGAAAATCATGGAGAATATACGCAGACAGACTGTCTGGAAGCGATTTATGATTCGGACGGGGTGAATATTTATGAGGGATATGAGAGTAAAACGGTTTATTCCAGTGCGGCCGCAGACGCGATGACAGATATTCTGGAAGGAGTCCTGACAAGCGGAACAGCAAAAAAGGCGACCTGGTCTTCGTCTTCCGATATTGACGCGGCCGGAAAAACAGGTACTACCAATGACAATAAGGCGGGGTGGTTCTGCGGCTATACGCCATATTATACGATTGCTGTCTGGGTTGGGTGTGATACGCCGAAAACAGTGTCCGGGCTGGAGGGAGGCACTTATCCGCTTTCTATATGGAAAGCCGCCATGTTATATATGGTAGACGGTCTGCCGCAGAAATCCTTTGACCTGGAGGGTACGTATTCCAACACAGGTACAACTGTGACTGTGGAAGAGGAAGAGGTCGAAGAAGAAGAGATCGAAGAAGAGACTGAGGAAACCGAGGAGCCGACAGAAAGTATTGACGGGGATACCGGAAGCGCGGACTCTACGATTGAGGGCGCGGATATTCAAACGCCTTCTACGGATACGGATACAACAGACTCCGGCACGACGGACAGCGGTACGGCAGATTCCGGTACGACAGGCGATACAACAGATAGCGGAACAACAGACTCCGGTACAACGGATAGCGAAACCACAGATTCCGGCATATCGGGAGGGGACTCTGGCTCATCGGGCGGAGGAACCACAGATTCCGGTACGACAGACACGGGAGGAAATGTGAACTCATCGGGGGGAACGGTGCAGACGGTACCTGGTGAGTAAGCGGCAGGATCAGATATGAATGAATTATATAAAGTAAAAAAAATAAACGCTCCTCCGTATTGGACAGTTGAGGTGCCCGGTTCAAAGAGCATTACAAACCGGACGCTTCTGATGGCGGCTCTTGCAGATGGGTCGGCAACACTGGAAGGCGTGCTTTTCAGTGACGACTCCAGATATTTTTTGCAGTCACTCAGAAGCCTGGGCTTTCAGCTGGATATCTGTGAGAAAGAAAAAAAAGTGACGGTAGTGGGATGCGGCGGCCGTATACCCGTAACGGAGGGAGAAATCTATGTGGGGAGTGCAGGGACAGCCGCGCGATTCCTGACGGCCATGCTGGGTGTATCTGCCGGAACTTATCGGATTCTGGCTTCGGAGCAGATGCAGAAGCGCCCCATGAAGCCTCTTTTTGATGCGCTGCTTTCCCTGGGCGCCCGGATTCGGTGGCTGGGTGAGAAATGGCATCTTCCGGTGTGTATCACCGGAGCGGCAGCAGGGTCATCGCGGAGAAAACCGGATGTGACTGGGGAATTTGCCGGACAGTTCCGGGGTGCGGCGGAGACGCCGGAGACAGTAACTGCGAAACAGTTGTGTCTGGATATCAGTGAGAGTACGCAGTTTCTGAGTGCCTTTCTTCTGATTGCCCCGATGTTTCCGCAGGGGTTGCGTATCCGCATTACCAGTGAAAAAAAGGATGGTTCCTACATTCGCATTACCAGAGCGATGATGCGGGAGTTCGGTGTTTTGGTTGAATTCAGCGAGGGGGAATACCGGATTGCACCGGGAGCGTCCTATTCCCGTGCATCCGATCAGATTGAGCCGGATTTTTCTTCGGCCTTTTATTTTTACGGAGCGGCGGCGATAACCGGATGATATGCCAGGGTAAAGC
>JAJBTR010000151.1 GCA_020860745.1 Lachnospiraceae bacterium
ATTTATATAGTTTCCATCAATTGATTGCTAAAAGTTACATCCATTAAAGAAAGCATCGCCATATTATGAATCGAATCACATACTTCAAACTCTTTTTCTTCTTTCCACCGCGGCTTCCAATTCAAAACATAATCATACACATCTTTGTCAGAAACTTCTTCCTGATCTTTTGCTAATTGATCGTAAGAATACAGTACCGTTGCAATCATTTCTGCCTGTGCTGTACTCTTGACACGTCCAAACAAATCAACCGTCTTTTTCATGGCATTCCACTCTGTTTCCGTGAAACTTTCTCTGTTAATTTTTATATCATCTGCCACGCTTAAAGAAAGTATTCGTCCTAATTGCTTTTCCACAATAAGGTTTGCATTGGCCAACACTTCAATACTTTCTTTTACCTGCGGAGAAAACGGTCCATATGTTCCTTTTGAAAATGTAAATCCAGTGTCTACACCATTTCTGGTCAATACAAAACAAATCTTCTGATAAATTGTTCTTCCAACCTTTAAGGAATATCTGCGATCATTCAGTTCCCTGATAACCCGAAGAATCAAATACCATTTTTTATTGCCACGCCAGCCACGATTTCCAACTGCTTCTCCTACAATCTGCTTTCCTTCCAGCAACTCCTTTGACAGATCTTTCTGTGCAGTTCCGAATGGAGCATATATTTCTATTTTGATCGGAAGTTCACTAAGCTTCTGATACATAACCGGTCCTACTATATCCCATGACAGGCCTCCATTTCCACATCCAAGAGGTGGAAACGCTATACTATCTATATGATACTTTTCATAATTTTCTGCAAACCAGTCCAAACCATCCTCTACATAAGATAATCTGGAAGGTGATCTCCAATGATCTTTTGTTGGAAAATTCATAATTATTGTGCCATCCGCGTTTTGATAAATGTATGGCACCCCCGGTCTGACTTCTCCATGATCACATTTCAAGACATAATCCATAAACATGTCCGGGTAACGCTTTTTAAATTCCAGTGCTATTCCCTTTCCCATAACACCTACACAATTAACTGTATTAACAAGAGCGGTACATTTGCTTTCAAAAATATTTCCAATCTTTACCAGCATCTTATCACCTCCTAGAAAAACGCCTCTGGTCGTACATAAATTCGCTTATCAAAACCGGCAGCTTCCATTTTCTCCCTGGCATCTTCGCTGACAACAGCCGCACAGATAATATAATCATACGGTATCCTGTATGGAACCAAAACCTCCGCACACTTTGCAAATTTCTTTTTGAAATATTCATAACGATTGTCATCTGTCCAGGAACGGGCATATACCATATCAAAATTGATTGTCCGCAACCCCCTCCACAGGTGAATAAAAGCTGGCATATTCGCTCGAAGCATTGCCGTCAGATATGACCGCTCCTTCCATATCCAAAACTACACTGTCAACCATCAAAATACAAATATTTTCATTCTCGGTTCTCCTCGCAGACAGCATTGGGTTCCACGATGAAAAATACAAATTAACAAATTTATGCAGCGGCATTCCATTTGGAATATAAACTGTATTTCTCTTTTGCTGTACATCTTCCATTGCTATGGAGGTATGAACTATTCCCTTTGCTTTTTCATATGATAATAGCCCTCTCTTCATAATTGACGGAATATTATCTATGGTCTGAATATTATACAAGCCTGTTTTTGTTGTTATTTTTACAAACAGTTCGGACGGCCTCATAAAATATCATCTCCTTAATCATAGCATAATCTTCCACCATTGTCGAACATATGTTTTGATTTTACCAGATGTTTTTCTGATAATTTATCTGATAACCTATCTGTAAACTATCCCAATTTTCAATGAGACATCCTTTGTGACAGCTATTGTGACATTTCCTGTCACAATAGCTGTCCAAAACAGTTACATCAAGTCAAACAGGCTCATCTGCTCCGGCACCTCTGCTTTCAGTTCTGCTGCCTTTGACTGAATATCCGGCCAGGAAACCACCAGTGCATTGTAAGCATAAGCTTCATTTGCCCACTTTTTCTGCTCTGCTATTGTATACAAACGGTAGGCAAGATCTTTCGCATACTCTACGTTACTGCCAAACAAATCCGCCACAATTTTGGCACAGGCTTCTATTCCGCCTTTTTCCATTGCATACGTTAACTGCTGTGTCAAAAGCCAAATATTTTCCTCATTGCTGTCAACCTTTTCCGGAAGGTCCTTTCTCTCCAGCAAATGTACAATGCCCGCTTTCGCATAAAGCATTCCATGAGAAGCCATCATCGGTATAGATGTTCCTTTAGCATTCGCCAGGACCTCCGCTTCACCATATTTAATATCGTTATATGCGTATTGCGTATAAAGATCTACGCAGAAGCGACTGGCTGCATCAATACTTCCAACCTGCTCGTTAAAATACAAATCAATCTCTTCATTGATAATCTGCAATGCGCTGCGCACAGTCATCGGTGTACCGTCTGCCTCAAGAACGCGACGATATTTTGAATATACAGCCATGCCAGGACCAATCGCAGATTGAGCGAGGTCAACCGGCGCAATATTGCTCTCCTGAAGGTTCTTCAAGGCAGGACGCAATTCACGGCGAAGTGCCGCAATCAAGTTACGGCGAGTGGTTTGAGGTGCATCTTCTGGACGTTTACGGCAGACCAAGACAATAGAGGAAGCAAGAGCATTGGTGCCAAGTCCCACATTTCTTGCTGCTCTCTCAGTCCTTACTGGCCAAGTTCCTGTAATTGAAAAGCCTGCTTTTATAATTGCAGAAAGCATGGTTTCCCATCCAGTAGAAGCAGTGCCATCTTCATGTGAGTCACTCTGCTTATAGGCATAATAAATTGTAACTGGAACATCTTCTGCAGAATATTTATAAAGCTGTTTACAGGCTTCCAGCATACCGTTTTCAAAAAAGTTTTTCGCTTTTTCACTGCTTTCCTCATGACGATATGGGGTCGCTATTAATTCCTCCGCCTTAGGAACCAACATAGTTCTGAAAAGATCCGGGTAAATATTCTGAAGAGCCTGTCTCATCCATATATAAAAATAATCGGACAAATC
>JAJBTR010000384.1 GCA_020860745.1 Lachnospiraceae bacterium
CTCACACGGACCTGAACCGTGCGCGTCTGCCAATTCCGCCATTCCTGCGTATGAAATTGTAGTTCAACATTCGCTGAACCGTGAGTGTCGAACCAGTGCGGAAGATGGGACTTGAACCCACACGACTCGAAAGCCACAAGATCCTTAGTCTTGCTCGTCTGCCAGTTCCGACACTTCCGCATTCGCCATCATCCTTACCGCTGACGACTTGACTATAATAACAAATTCATTTTTTCTTGTCAATACCCTTTTTGCAATTTTTACATCAATTTCTGCTATGATTTTGCGGGTACAGCCTCTCGCTCAAAGTGCCCGCAGGGCAGACCTGCCGCAGGGAGGCACTTTATTACATCAGATCTACAGGCACGTACGCTTCCACATAAATTCCGTCCTCCCGGTATTCTTCCAGCAGAAGTTCCCCATACTTCCGGATGCGCTGGATTTCGCCGGCCCTGTCATAGGGAAATGTATGACGGAGAAGAACCTTATCCTCCCGCAGCAGTTCTTCCAGCACCTGCTTAAAAGTATTCAGTCCCTCGCCGGTTCTGGCTGAAATGCGCAGCGACTTGTCCGCACGAAAATCCTGAAACGTCTCTTCACCTGTCAGACGGTCACACTTATTAAACAGCGTGACAATCTTCTTGTCCGTCACGCCAAGCTCCCGCAATGTCTGATAAACCACATGCATCTGTTCATCCCACTGCGGATTGGAGGCATCCACTACATGGACAATGATATCCGCGTACTTTGCCTCCTCCAGCGTGCTCCGGAATGCGTCCACCAGATGATGCGGCAGCTTCCGTATGAAACCTACCGTGTCGGTCAGGAGGATCTGCTGCCGGTTGGAAAGCTCCAGCATCCGGGTCGTCGGATCCAGTGTTGCAAAAAGCTGATCTTCCTCCAATACTCCCGCATCCGTCAGCACATTCAGCAAAGTTGATTTCCCCGCATTGGTATACCCCACGATAGCGGCCACTTTCGTGTGATTTTTCATCCGCTGCTCTCTCGTGAGATCGCGGTGGCGGACCACATCTTTCAGTTCCTGCTTCAAATGAGAAATCCTGTCACGAATCACTCTGCGGTCGGTCTCCAGCTTTTTCTCACCGGGTCCTCTGGTGCCGATCCCGCCGCCCAGACGGGACATAGAGCGCCCAAATCCGGTCAGCCGGGTCATACGGTACCGCAGCTGGGCCAGCTCCACCTGAATCTTTCCTTCGCTGGTTGCCGCCCTCCCCGCAAAAATATCCAGGATTAACAATGTCCGGTCCATCACTTTTGTGTCGAGAGCCTCCTCCAGCTTCTTCAGCTGAATTGGTGTCAGCTCATCGTCACAGATCACCCCGGTGGCGCCCGTCTCCCAGAGCAGGTCTTTCAATTCTTCTATTTTCCCGGAACCAAGATAAGTGCCGGGATGCGCCCGGTCCAGATTCTGGATCAGAGTACCCGCAACCTCCGCGCCGGCTGTGCGTGCAAGCTCTGCCAGCTCCGCCAGGGAATGCTCCGTGTCGTCGCCCTCGCGCTCACTGACCGCCACCAGAATCACACGCTCTTTTATTTTTTCCGTATCATACATATAGATTACTCCGTTCCGCTCTCCTCCGCGGATTCCGATTCATCTGCCTCGCTTTCCTCTGCAGATTCATCTTCTCCATTTTCAACTTCAGACTCAGACGTATCCGTATCACGTTCTTCATCGGAGGCCTCTATATCATCCCCCACGCGGGTCTGGAGAAATTCATACTCCCGCGAAACCTCTTCGTCCGTGTATTTTGCCAGGAACTCCGCCGCTATGTCACAGGCACTCTCAAAATCTCCGGAATATTCGTAAGCGATAATCAGATTTTTCAAAATGGCCTGTTCCACGGAAGTATCTCCCACTTCCAGCGCAGACTCCAGATAGAGGATAGCATTATCATACTCGCCCGATTCCAGCGCCATCTCCCCCAGTTCATTCAATGCTTCCGCATCCTCGGGATATTTTTCCATATAGGAAGCAAAAGCCGTCTCTGCGCTCTCGCTGTCTCCCTCTTCCGCGTAAATATAGCCGAGCAGCAGCAATGCTTTGTCATAGCCCAGTTCTTCCGCCTGCTTCAGATCAGCCAGCGCATTCTCATAATCTCCGGTCAGGAAATACATATCGCCCACAAAATAATACTCTTCCGCTGTGGACGGCGTAATGCCCAGCACCTGATCCAGATACTCCTGCCCGCTCTCTGACAGGCCGGCATCCGACAGGTTCTCGTAAATATGGACGCAGAGCTCCACATCGCCGTCATTCAGAGAAAATGCCTGCGCATAATCCTCCAGAGCTGCCTCACCCTGGCCCTCCTGCAGGTAAATATTCCCCCGCAGATAGTATACTTCCCAGTTTTTTGCATCATATTCCGCCAGGGTCGTGCAGGCCTCAATCGCCCCCTCGACATCTCCGGATTTATACAAGGCCAGCGCCTTGTAATAACAGATATCCAGTTCCTCCGCACCGATGGTTCCCACCGACTGGTCCAATGCTTTCTGGAAGCTCTGTACCGCGCTTTCATAATCCCCGGACTCCATCTGGGAAATTCCCAGTTCTTTATACTCCTGCATTTTTTCGGAATCTCCGCATCCGGACAGCAATAAAAAGGCGGAACATGTAACTACAAACAATAGCAAAGGCAGCCGCTTCCTCATAATCTTCATAATTCGTTTCATTTCCTCCGATATTTTCAACTCACGGATACATGCCGAAAGCAAACGCAAGCCGCTGCCGGAATGTCAGCAATCATGTCAGATCTTCCCACAACGATTACAGGCGGACTGTACCATAAATTCCTGTACATTCCGCCTGTTTTTGCTATATGATGCAATTCACTGATATGGGTTACAATCCGCGCATCTGATATAATAAGATTTATTGATCACGCATCAGATACAACAGTCCGCCGAAAAATCCCACCACCAATCCGGGATATCCGGCCACCAGCGCCGTATAGCGGATGATATCTGCCGTCGGCAGCGCAAGCATGCTGCAGATTACGGCCGCCGCAATTCCCAGCGGCAGCAGCCACAACAGCGTATTCACCAGCAAAAACAAAAAGTACGGTTTCCGTGTATGTTTATTTTTTTTTCGTCAGCTGATTCCACAATAATTCCATACGATAACCTCCTCTGATATGTACAAGGTTGATACGTTATGGCTTTATTGTAAAAACCGGCTGTAAAATCCCTGAGCAGGGATTTGTATATTTCAGGTAAAATTTTCCCAACTGTACGATTGCTGATTCAACAGCTGAAAATCTTTTGCTTCCCAGATTATATCAGGCATTCACCAGCCCACTCTGTTACAGGTCGGCTGCGCTGTTATGGATCAGGCACATAATCTCCTCTTCCGTGGGCATCACACGCAGCGCGCCTTTCCGGGTCGTGATCACCGAAGCGCCCGCATTGGCAAATGTCAGCAGCTCCGTCAGGTCAGCCTCCGTCAGATTCTCCATGCCATGGTCCAGGATGTAGCTCAGGGCGCAGGCCGCGAAGGTATCCCCGGCGCCCGTCGTCTCAATCGTGTGCTCCTGTAAAAACGGTGCGGCACTCACCTCCATGTCCCGGTAGAAAACTTTGCTCCCTTCTTTCCCCATAGTCACAAAGACAAGCGGCAGTTTATATTTTTCCCGAAGCATCGCCACACCTCCGGCATAGTCTGTCGTCCCCGTAAGGAACTCTACCTCGTTATCCGAAATTTTCAGAATATCGCAGACTGAAAGGCCGTACTCAATCTCCCGCCGCGCATCATCCAGCGTATCCCACAGCGGCTCCCGCAGATTCGGATCAAAAGAAATAAGTGCTCCGCTCTCCCGCGCCGCTTCAAGCGCGTAACGAGTCGCCTCCCGCGCCGGTGCATGGGTGGAAGACAATGTTCCGAAATGAAAAATTCTGGCATTCCGGATGATGTCCGTGTTCACTTCCCCGCGCCGAAGCATCATATCTGCGCCGGGATTGCGGTAAATAATGAACTCCCGGTCTCCGTCTGGCTGTGTATGCCCAAATGCCAGAGTCGGTTGCAAGATCTCATCCTCCATCAAATTTGAGACATCGATCCCGCAGTCCTCTACCGCCTCACGGAGAGACCGGCCAAAAGAGTCACGCCCGACTTTTCCGATAAAGGCTGTCTTTTTTCCCAATCTGGAAAGCATCGCCAGTACATTGCAGGGCGCTCCCCCCGGATTCACCTCCAGAAGCGGGTTGCCCTGGCTGCTGGTGCCGTTCTCCGTAAAATCAATCAGCAACTCTCCGAGCGCTACTACATCGAATTTTTTCATAGCATCACCTCCGTCAAGGAATTTTCCATCACACTACATTCTGCATGGTTTTTCCCTAAAAGTCAAGGGCAGGTCATAAGTTGAAAACATATTTTTCACACATCTGTTACAGTAAACCTGTTTCCCCAAATGTTTCATTTTTGTATAATTTGTATGAATTCTCCGTAAGTTTTCCGTTTATAACTGGATTTTTTCTCGAAATCTGGTAAACTAAGAGTAGTTTGGGAAGGGGAGAGTTACCATGCGCTTTGACATGCACTGTCACACAAAAGAGGGATCGCCTGACGGCAAAATCACATTAAAAGAATACGTGCAGCGTCTGAAAGAGCTTGGCTATGACGGCATGATGATCACTGATCACAACTCCTACAAAGCACACCGTTATTACCTCAGGGACAAACAGGATCCTGTCTTTGAGAGTTTCACCATTTTAAAGGGAATTGAATATGACACCTGTGATGCGGGACATATTCTGGTTGTTATGCCGGAAAGTGTCCGACTGCCCATTCTGGAACTACGCGGACTGCCGGTAAAACTACTCATCGAAATTGTGCACGCGTTCCACGGTATTCTTGGACCGGCTCATCCGACCGGGGAAAAATATTTAAGTATTACCAACTTTAAAATATACCACAGACATCCCGAGATTCTTCAGGAATTCGATTTTATGGAAATTTACAATTCCTGCATCTCGCCGGAGGCGAATGATCGTGCAGCCGCCCTTGCGGAAGAATATCATCTCCCCGGCACCGGCGGCAGCGATGCGCACAAAATTGACTGTGTGGGACTTGCTTTTACTGACTTTGCGCAGCCGATCCGGACAGAATCCGATCTGATCAGCTATCTCTCCGCTGACCACAATGCAGATTCTGCAACAGATACTGTATGCAATCCGGATGCGATTCCTGCGCTCGATTCTGCAAGGATTACTCCCCTGCGGACGATTATATCTGCTGTCCAGAAGTCTGATAAAGCTTCTTTTTTAAAAGCTGCTGACAATCCCGCTGCAGGGTCTGATGGGACTCCTATCCTCACGTGCGGCGGCAGCCACTATCCGGGCACGACGCGCGATCATCTGGGTATGGCCTATGATCTTCTGCTGAAGCTGTACTATGTTTACAGCAAAGCCGGGAATTTCTTCAAACGCTCCAAGCTGGAAGTGGAGGTTGTTTACCTCCTCTCCGTCTCGGACACGCTGTTTCATCGTATCCGCAGCCTGGATTTTCTTAACATGCTTCCTGAAAAGGCACAGAAAAAACGCCAGTGGAAAGAAATTGAAGATGAGCTATATGTGAAGGACATGCAACAATTATAATGACCATGCAACAATGATAATGGTCTTACAGCAATGATAAGGCCTCGCAGCAATGACAATGCTCATGCTGCAGCAGTGCAAACATACGCAAAAACAGGGAAAAAGATTCCATCTATACTCTATAGTATCGAAAATGACCCCGGCTCTCTAAAGCCGGGGTCTTACATATTCGTAACTGTTCTGTGCCTTCACAGTTACCACTATTCTTGTGCGGCACACTCACGATTCAACTGACGCGTTTCGTCTGCATTATGCATTAGCCGAGGGCTACCATACTGAATACCAGCGCAAACAGGGCAACAGACTCGCAAAGACCGACTACCATGATGTACTGCGAAAAGCCCTTACCGGTCTCACCGAGAGCATCCGAACCGGCTGCGCCGGCTTTGCCCTGTGCAATCGCTGAGAAGCACATTGCCAGACCGGAAGCTGCACCGAGACCCAGAAGGAATCCGGGATCTGCGTCCGATCCCTGCATCGTCTGCATCAGCAGGAAACCGTAAATCGTCTGTGTCAGCGGAGCACCGGCAAATACCGTCAAGATAAACGGCGCCGCCTTATTGTTCATATAGCAACGTTTCCATGCACCAATTGCAGCCTGACCTGCCGTGCCAATACCGATGGCAGAACCGATTGCCGCAATACCCATAACCAGAGCTGTTCCTAACATTCCGAAATCCATAACGTTTCTCCTTTACTTTTTTACATTTGAATTTGATTTATTCCTTAAACGGTTCATATTTATGACCGCTCCAATTGATACCAACATGTGACGAGAATTCCAGTGTATTCAAACGGACACCGTGCACAATCACCGACAACAGATTCAGGATCATGTTCAGTCCATGTCCGAAGATCAGAATAAATATCGCGAGGAAGATTAATATCATGTGTCCCATGAATCCTCCTGCCATCTGGTTGAATGTCTCGGCGATTGCAGCTCCCGCAAGCCCTACTGCCCAGAGGCGGATGTAGGAAACAATATCGGAAAAGACATTTACAACACCCAGCAGCATGGAAATGATATTCTTCATGCTTTCCACCAGAGATTTCACAACGCTGCCCTCATAATTGGTGAAAATGAAGTACGTCACAAATCCGACAGCCACCAACACAATGGAAATGGTTCCGACCGGTATGCCGTTTATCACTCTGCCGAGTCCGAATACCTCGCCGCTGACAACCAGGGTCAGTACCACGTAGAACATACCGATCACCTGCATGAGGGAACCAATGTCACTGAGCACCAGCAGCGAACGGCGGTCACGGATGATGCCGAGTATATGGGCAATGGACAGCTGAATCAACGCCAGCACGAAGCACAAAATCTGCAGGTTCTGCGCAGTCGTAAGAGCAGCTTCCCCATTTGTCCAGAACGGATACCAGAGGACATCCTCGTTTACGTTGGAAATGATTGGCAGCGATATCTTCTGCAGCCACCGCGGCACCAACGCCACATCCATACCAAACCACGAACATCGCCGTATGCCCCACACTATCGAGACTGCTCCGAAAAGAATAATCAGCTTCGACCAGGCCGAAGGGGACTTTCCGGACTTCACCGCCGGCAAAAACATCGCAAGGCCTAAAAGTGTAATGAGCACGCCGTATCCGCCATCTCCGAAAATAATTCCGGAAAAGATGAGCATAAATACGAGGAAATAGCCGGAGATATCCTGCTCGTAATACCCCGGTACCGTGCCAAGGAAGTCCGTCAGCGGATAAATCAGACTGACGAATTTGTTATTGTGCAGCTTGGTCGGAACATTGTCCTCCACCGTCGGGTCGTCGGAAACGACACCCCATGCATTCTCTTTCGCGACTGCCTTCAGCCGGTCCATGTCTTCCTCCGGCACATAGCCGTTTAAGATTGCCAGCGCAGGCGCGTTCTCCGGGAGATCGGACAACTCCGCCTCCTCCATTCCGCGGAGATAAGCGTCAAACTCAATCTCCTTATTGTCCGCTGCCAGCATATCCTTCATCGCCGGAATGTACTTCATATAGCTGCGAATCTCTTCATCCAGCTCCGCAATCCGCTTCTGACCGTCCTCGATCTGAGCGGTAAGCTCCTGTGTGGATGCTGACGGAAGCTGGATTCTGCGTGCGCTGTCGGGAAGCTCCGGCTTCTCAGCAGGACTCTCATCCTCAACGACCAGCATATAGGTCTTACTCTTGTCATGACCTACGGACAATGTCCTGATATTGGCATCTATGGAACCGTACTCTTTCGATGAAATCTCATACATCGACAGGACAATGCCTTTCCCGGCAAGATATTCAAAATCTGCCGGCTTTATCTCGCCCCAGCCTTCGTACTGCTCCAGTTCCGCCTTTGCAGAAATACATGCATTCTGACAGTCCTTTTTCTCAGAACCCAGGGCAACCACCTGCTTTGCGGCCGAAAGCGCCTCCGCGGAAGATATTTCTGTCTTCTGCAGCTTCTTCAGGGCTTTCTTGTCCGCCAGGTCGCTGATCAGAGAAATCGCCTGCTCTAAAGCAGACGTCTCGTCCTTTAAGTGGTTCATCTTATCGCCTGTATAGCTCTGTGCGTCAACGTGTACAAGACCAAGCTTTCTGATCTTGCGCATGGCTTCTTCCCGCTCACTGTCAAGAACAAGAATGGATACTTTTTTCATTGGGAGAATCATCCTAAAGCCACCTCCCCTCCAACATCAGCAGACGCCGCCGCTGCGTTGCGCTGGTCGATTTTCTTCTTGGAAATCTTCGAGCGCACAACCGCGTTAACCTGCTGGTCTCCAAGATACACCGAAATCTTTCGGATATTCTCCTTTGCTTCCGGAATTTTAACTTTCTCAAAAAGATTCACGCGCTGTGAAGTTGTCAGCAGCTCCTTTTGAAGCAGTCGAACCTGTTCGTCCAGCACGGAAGCCCGCAAATCCAGTGAAAGGGACTCTTCCATCTTGTCTGCCGCCAGATCAACCCACAGCGGCGTCTCGTAAAAATCGTAGTCGCCGCGGGAAAAATCGGCGCCCTCGTAAACGGGTATCGTCACGCCGGCAATATTTCCGGTTCCCTTTCTGATATTGGTAACCGTGACCAGATCCGGCGTGAAAGCTTCTTCCTCGCCAAACACGGTTATCCATTTCTTGAACTCCTGTTCCAGGGCTTCTCTCTGCTTTCGGACGGCTATGGCATCCGCCTGAATCGTGCGGATTTCGGCTTGCAGCTGCTGCTTTTTGAGCGTCAGAGTCGGAAGGTAGCGCTGATACATCTTAAGCGCATCTTTTTGAGCTTTCTGCTCATTTTTTGTCAGCTTAATTTTTGCCATATCACTTGCCTTCCTTTATTTTGCGGGCCAGAATTCTTCAATGAGCTCTGATTTAATACCTGTTTCGTCTTTTTCAAAGCAGGCGGCAAGAATCTCCCAGCCGAGGTCAAGCGCCTGTTCCAGAGGAATATTGATGGACAGATCCATCATCTTCTGCTCAAACATCTCTCCGTATTTCAGAAGCTTCTCATCCCAGCCGGTCATCAGAAAGCCCATGCTCTTCTTTTCCAGTGTATTCTTATATTCAGAATACAGTCGGATCATACCATCCATCAGAGCACGGTGATCCTTGCGCGTCTTATCATTTACATTCTGTTTCAGACGGGACAGCGAACCAAACGGCTCAATTCTTCCGCCCTTCAGGTAATACTGGCCCTCCGTGATATATCCTGTGTTATCCGGTACCGGATGGGTAACGTCGTCGCCCGGCATCGTGGTAACCGCCAGAATGGTAATGGAACCGGATCCGGCAAAGTCAACCGCCTTCTCATAACGGGAGGCAAGCTGGGAATACAAATCGCCCGGATAACCACGGTTGGAAGGCACCTGCTCCTGCGTGATCGCGATTTCTTTCATGGAATCCGCGTAGTTTGTCATATCAGTCAGCAGCACCAGCACGTCCTTATCCTGCAGAGCAAACTGCTCGGCTACCGCAAGCGCCATATCCGGAATCTTGATACATTCAACGGTCGGGTCGGCCGCCGTATGAATGAACATGACCGTCTTGCTCAGCGCGCTGCCGTTTCCGAGGCTCTCCTTGAAATACAGGAAATCATCGTACTTGATACCCATGCCGCCGAGGACGATCACATCCGCGTCCGCCTGCATGGCGATACGCGCCAACAGCTGGTTATACGGCTCGCCGGAGATGGAGAAAATCGGCAGCTTCTGTGATACGACAAGCGTATTAAACAGGTCGATCATCGGGATATTCGTGCGCATCATACGGTTCGCAAGAATTCTCTTGGACGGGTTGACGGACGGGCCGCCGATCGGTTTTAAATTCTCAGCCAGCGACGGGCCGTTATCTCTCGGCTCGCCGGAGCCGTTGAAAATACGTCCCAGCAGATCTTCCGTGAAAGACACTTGCATCTCGTGACCCAGAAAACGCACCTCGTCACCTGTGGAAACGCCTCGTCCTCCGGCAAACACCTGGAGGGAAACGATGTCTCCATCAATCTTATTGACCTCTGCAAGAGACTTGCCGAAACGAGTGGTAATCTCTGCCAGTTCATTATACTTTACGCCATCGGCGCGCACTGTGATCACGCTGCCGGTGATGGATTCGATTCGGTTATATACTTTATTCATTGTCTTTCACCTCCCTTACAGCAGCTTTTCTGCTTCACTGCTTAAGACTCCGCCGCCGGATGCATACTGTGCATCGATCTCCGCCTCAGCCGCAGCAAAGGCTTCACTCTGAAACTCCGTATAGTTCCAGTCGATAAACTTCTGACGCAGCGAGTTAAAGTAAGCACGCGCCTCGTCTTTCTCTTTTAACCCATAATCTGAGCCGAGAATGCGGACAAGCTTGGCGATCACATAACGCTGCCGGTCTACCACGCAGTTAGCATCAATGTCGTCAAAGGAATTCTGCTGAAGGTAAACGGCGTCGAGAAGCTCGGATTTCAGATAGGTGACAAAGTCCGCCAGACTCGTACCCTCTTCACCGACAACCTTCATCATGGAATTGACTTCAACGCCGCGTCCCATCACATCACGGCAATACTCAATCTGTTCCGGCGCGACAACACTCCTGTACTTCGACCAGGAAATCAGCGGATCGATGGCCGGATACTTACGCGCATCGGAACGCTCTCTGGAAAGACCGTGGAAAGCGCCGACAACCTTCAGTGTCGCCTGCGTCACCGGTTCCTCAAAGTTACCGCCGGCCGGAGATACCGTTCCGCCGATCGTAACGGATCCGTAATTGCCATCCGGCAGACGAACATAACCGGCACGCTCATAGAACGCTGCGATATAGGACTCCAGATAGGCCGGGAAAGCTTCCTCACCGGGAATCTCTTCCAGTCTGCCGGACATCTCACGGAGAGCCTGCGCCCAACGGGAAGTGGAGTCCGCCAGAAGGAGAACGTCAAGCCCCATCTGACGATAATACTCAGCCAGTGTCACCGATGTATAAACGGACGCCTCACGGCTGGCAACCGGCATGGAAGATGTATTACAGATAACAATGGTACGCTCCATCAGGGAACGTCCCGTTCTCGGGTCTACCAGCTCCGGGAACTCCGTCAGCGTTTCCACAACCTCACCGGCACGCTCGCCGCAGGCTGCGATAATCACGATATCAACATCCGCATACCGGGATGTGGTGTGCTGCAGCACGGTCTTTCCCGCTCCAAACGGTCCCGGGATACAGTAGGTACCGCCCTTGGCAACCGGGAAGAAGGAATCGATCAGACGAACCTTCGTCTCCATGGTCTCTGTGGGCGCCAGACGCTCCGAATAGCAGTTCACCGCACGCTTCACCGGCCACCGAAAAGACATGGTCAGATTGATGTCCTTGCCCTTGTCATCCGTGATCACTGCGATTGTCTCATGGATGGTGTACGCGCCTGCTGCCGCCACGGACTTCACGGTGTAGCTGCCCAGCAGATAAAACGGAACGAAAATCTTATGAACAAACGGTCCTTCCGGTACTGTTCCTACATACTCGCCCGCTTTCACGCGGTCGCCCGGCTTCGCAGTCGGGGTGAAATCCCATTTCTTTTCTCCATTCAGCGAGTCCACATAAATGCCTCGCTCCAAAAACCATCCTGCCTGCTCTGCAAGGAGCGGCAACGGGTTCTGTAATCCGTCGTACACCTGTCCCAGAAGACCCGGTCCAAGTTCGGCGGAAAGCAAATCTCCCGTAAATTCTACGTTGTCACCGCAGGCGATTCCTTTGGTCATCTCATAGACCTGCACCTGGGCGACATTTCCGCGAATACGAATGACCTCACTCTTTAAGCGGGATCCTTCGACCTCTACATAGCAGACCTCATTCATGGAAACTGTGCCGTCGAATTCAACCGACACCATATTTCCGTTGATGCCTACAACTTTTCCTCTTGTCTCCGTCATTTTAATTCTCCTGACTGTTTCCATTCAGAATGGAATGATAAATTTTTTGATATGATTTGTGTCCCCGCTCCTCGTCAAACAGCCGCATCCTGGAAAGAAGCTTTAATCGTATTGCATAACAATACACTGCGTCCTCACAGAACATGTCGAGCGGTCTAAGCCGGTCAAGCGTCTCCATCCGGCAGCCCTGAAGATACTCCTCAGCCGCAAGAGGATCTCCTAAATCTACTGCCGTATTCGCCACCTGGAGCATCGGTGCTGAAATAACCTCACCGTCTGTCGGAAATGACTTTCCCTTATGGGCAGCGCGTACAACCGCAAGGGCAAGACGAAGCTGCCTCTCCTCATAATTCCACGCATCCACGAGCTCCGAACCGGTCGGTACGGCATCCCGCGGCGGAATCATGGAAATCACGTCAAGTATCTCCTTCTGCTTTTCATTGAGGAAATCCGAACAGGTGTCACGAAACGCCTCCTCCGTGATCGGAAGGGGGCTTTTTCCATCATACGGCTCCAACCCCGGCAGCGTAGAAATCAGATAGTACTGACTCATGCCTTCGAAGCCTCTTTCATCAGCGCTGCAACCCGTGGATTCAGATATCTGGAAAGCAGATCTGCCACCGCTTCCGCAGAGAAATCATAATACGCGGAACCGCCTTTTGCGGCAATACGGAATCCGCTTTCCACACTGTCATCAACCCTGAGCGTGATACCGGCGCTGATTTTCTCTTTCAGCGCTGCTGTCAGGTTCCCCTCGATGGCGGAGAGATCATCGCTGCCCAGCAACACCTCAATGTCATCGGTGTCAGGATTTTTGACCCACTCTTCCACTACCTTCGGGATCAGCGCCAGGAGTGTCTCTTTGGAATAACTTTCCGCAACCGCCTCCCCGATCACAGCGTCCAGTTCCTTTGTCACGCTGTCACGGAATGAGATCAGCTGATTGCGCCCTGCCTGACGGATCGCATCCTCGCTTGCCCTGACCAGACGATCATTCTCATCGCGGGCCTCTGCCAGAAGTCTGGCCGCTTCCGCTTTTGCGTCCGCAATAATCTTCTCAGCCGAGGCATTTGCATCTTCGATTCTGGCGGCGGCTTCCTTTTCACCGGCGCCAACTCCGTCGCTTTTGATCTTGTCGATCAATTCCTGTAATGCAATTTCCATACAACCTTTCTCCAATCTGTTATATATTTAAAACGATTGTCTGGCTCATGCCATAATCAATGTTTTCTCCGGTTACCCTGGATAAATACTCATCTTGTATCATTATACCCTTTTTTTCTGAATCTGCAAGAATCATTACAAATTTATCAGGGAAACATGAATTACTCCGATACCAATTCCAGGGGACGATTGTATCTAAAAAAATACAATGTTAGGATACCCCAAATGAAGGGATATTGCAAGGATTTTGTATTAAAAAAAGTACAATCGTGACATTTGTCGGTTTTTTCACTTTAATGCAATGAAATATCGGCAATTATTTCCATAACCCTTTTTTCACTCGCTAACTTTTTGGTGTCCGTCCCCACTCAGCTGCACGGCTCACTTTAACGCTCATACTGACTCAGATAAAGCTTATGATAGAACCCTTCCGCCGCCAGCAGTTCCTCATGCGTCCCCTGCTCTATGATCTTACCATCCTTCATCACCAGAATCCGGTCCGCATTCTGAATCGTGGAGAGGCGATGCGCCACGATAAAGCTGGTGCGGCCTTTCATCAGTTTTTCAAAAGCATCCTGGATGCGCAGCTCCGTGCGCGTATCAATAGAAGAAGTCGCCTCATCCAGAATCAGCATGGGCGGGTGGCAGAGCATAACCCGCGCGATGGAGAGCAGTTGCTTCTGTCCCTGGGAAAGGCTGCCGCCGTCCTCACCGATCACCGTGTCATAACCCTGAGGCAGGCGGCGGATAAATCCGTGCGCATAGGACGCTTTTGCCACCTCGACGACTTCCTCGTCCGTCGCATCCGGCCTGCCCATCCGGATATTGTCGCGGATGGTCCCCGCTTTCAGCCAGGTATCCTGGAGCACCATACCATAGTGCTCCCGCAGGCTCTTCCGGGTCAGACGGCGAATATCATACTCTTCCACGGAAATGCTGCCGCCATCCACATCGTAAAAACGCATCAGCAGGTTGATCAGTGTCGTCTTTCCGCAGCCGGTCGGTCCCACGATGGCAATTCGCTGTCCCGGCTTCACATCCAGATTCAGCTCCTCAATGAGATGCTGCGCCGGGTCATAAGAAAAATCTACATTCCGCAGTTTTACGCTTCCCCCGGCCTGCGTGAGATCCACCGCGTCCTTATCGTCCGGAATCTGCGGTTCCTCCTCAATCAGTTCAAAAATACGCGCCGCACAGGCCAGTGCGTTCTGCAATTCTGTGATCACCCCGGAAATCTCATTAAACGGCTTCGTATACTGATTCGCATAGCTTAAAAACGCCGAGAGACCGCCGACGGTCATGCCGCCGGAGATTACCGTCAGTGCTCCGGTCAGCGCCACCCCCGCGTACACCATACTATTTACAAACCGGGTGCACGGGTTTGTCAGGGAGGAGAAAAATGTTGCCTGCAGGGAGCACTTTTCTAATCGTTCATTGATCTCATCAAACCGCTCCTGCGCCTCCTCCTCGTAAGAAAAGGCCTGCACCACCTTCTGGTTTCCCACCATCTCATCGATAAGCGCGGTCTGCTCCGCCCGGGTCTCCGACTGCAGTTTAAACATATCATAGGTGTGCTTCGCGATAAAGCGAGCCACCAGCAGAGACAGCGGCGTCAGCCCCACAACCACCAGCGTGATCAAAGGGTGAATCGTCAGCATAAAAATCAGCGTTCCCACAATGGTCACCACGCCGGTAAACAACTGGGTAAAGCCCATGAGCAGTCCATCCGCAAACTGATCCACATCCGCAATGACACGGCTGACAATACCGCCATAGGAATGGCTGTCCAGAAACTTCAGCGGAAGAATCTGGATTTTTTCAAACGCCTGATTCCGCACATCCCGAACCACCTGGTAGGTAATCCGGTTGTTGATGGTATTCATAATCCACTGGAGCACAGCGGTCAACGCCGCAGCAACTCCGATTCGGATCAGAATCTTAAAAATACCCTCGAAATCCACCAGTCCCTGCGCAATAATCAGGTCGATCGCCCGTCCCACAAGAACAGGAATATACAGAGTCAGCGCCACAGTCACCACCGCCAGGAGGATGGATGCCGCAATCCAGAAACGATAGGCGCCTATATATTGTAAAACTTTCTTCAAAGTGCCTGTCTGGCCTCTCATCTTTTTCATATTGCAGGCACCTCCCCGACAGATTTCCCGGAAGTATTGTGAAACTGGGAGTCATAGATTTCCCGGTATACGCTGCAGGTATGCAGCAGTTCCTCGTGTGTTCCGATGCCAGCAACCTGCCCGTCATCCAGGACGATAATTTTATCCGCGTGCATAATGGATGAGGTTCTCTGGGAAGCCAGAAACAGCGTCGGCTTCGGCTGCATAGCCGCGATGGCTTTGCGAAGCGCCGCGTCCGTGGCATAATCGAGTGCCGAGGAACTGTCGTCTAAAATCAGTATCTCCGGGCGTCTCACCAACGCTCTCGCAATCGTGAGACGCTGCCGCTGTCCGCCGGAAAAATTCCGGCCGCCCTGCTCTACCAGGCTGTCCAGGCCGTTCTCCTTTTTTTCTATAATCTCTGCAATCTGTGCCGTCTCCAGCGCGTCAACCATTTCCTCCGCCGTGGCATCCTTCTTGCCCCACTGTAAATTTTCCCGGATCGTACCTGCAAAAAGCACTGCTTTCTGGGGCACCACGCCGATCCGTCCGCGCAGGTCGTCCAGGCCGTAATCTCTGACATCAACACCGTCCACCAGTACCTGACCCTTTTCGCAATCGTAAAACCGTGGAATCAGATTTACCAGAGAAGATTTGCCGGAGCCCGTGCCGCCGATCACGCCCACCGTCTCCCCCGGCTTCACAACAAAATCAACATCCGTAAGGGATTCGTCCGCAGCGTTGGGATAACGAAGATGAGCATGACAAAATTCCACAGCATAAACCGCACCCGCGCCATCCGGCAGGTTGTTTTCATTCTTTCCCTTTTTCTCTTCACGGGTTTCCCCCGATACGGTCTCAAATCCCTCTTTCGTTTTACAGACCGGCTCATCGGACTCTTTCCGAGCCTCCCCCCGCAGATTACCGCACTCCCCGTCTTTCACCGTCGGCTCCACCTCCAGCACCGCCGCAATCCGGTTCCCGCAGGCAATGGAGCGCGGGAGATTGAGGAAAATATTGGAAAGTTTACACATGTCCGGCAGAAGAGGCGCCATATAGTTATACATAGAGGCGACCGCACCCTGGGGCAGCAGCCCCATATCCACCCGGATTGCCCCCACCCAGATCAGAGCGATAATCGCCGCATTGACAATGATATACGTCAGCGGGTTCAGAAGAGCGGATATGCGTCCGACAAATTTCTGCATATCTGTCAGATCCTGATTTTTCTGCGAAAATTCCCGCACCTGCTCCTCCTCCTTACAGAATGCCCGGAGCACACGGACGCCGGTGAGATTCTCCCTGGTCAGCAGCATCACGCCGTCCAAACGGCTCTGCACCTTCCGAAACAGAGGAATACTGGCAAGCATAATACCAAACACAACCAGCGCCAGAGCCGGGATATCCACCGCAAAAACCAGCGCAGCTTTGGAATCCACGGTAAACGCCATAATCATAGCACCGACGATCACAAAGGGAGACCGCAGCAGAAGCCGCAGTGTCAGATTCAGTCCCGACTGCACCTGGTTCATATCGCTGGTCATCCGCGTGATCAGCGTCGAGGTGCCCTGTGTATCCAAGCCCGCGTAGGAAAGCTTCTGGATATGTGAAAAAAGTACCTGCCGCAATTTTTTTACAAACCCCACCGCAGCTTTCGCCGCAAAAAACTGTGCCGTGATGGAAAAAGCCAGGCCGACCGCGCCCAGCAAAACCAGGATTCCCACCATCCGCAAAATATAGCCCGTATCTCCTCCGGTGATTCCCACATCAATAATGGCGGCGACCACCAGCGGGACAAACAGCTCCAGCGTCGCCTCCAACAGCTTAAACAGAGGCGCCAGAATTGTCTCCTTTTTATATTCTTTCAGATAAACCAGCAACTTTTTCATAGATACTCCCTGTAATCGAATGCAATGAAAATTCGATTGTCCTGTGTTGACACGCGACATTTACAGTAAAATTTAAATACGATTTTATGCGGCGCTCACATTCGAATGACATTTAGTATGCCCTCTGCCGCACAGAAAAAACCCTGCCGCACTCATTCACCACAGAATTGATGCTACAGGGTCTTGCTCATTCATCCGCTCAATCCTCTCACTCTATTTATACATTTCACGCCAATCCAGATCGCCGCGATCCAGAGCCAGCACCATAATCTCCGCTGTCGCCAGGTTCGTAGCCAGCGGTATATTG
>JAJBTR010000344.1 GCA_020860745.1 Lachnospiraceae bacterium
CGGAAAGCTTTCGGCCCGGGAACTGAAAATCATAGAGTTTCGCTATGGAATGGCAACCGCAAATGGAAATGAATACCCGCAGAAAGAGGTTGCGGACCTGATGGGGATTTCCCAGTCCTATATTTCCCGACTGGAGAAAAAGATTATGAAACGTCTGAAAAAAGAAATTATGAAATACGAGTAAATGAGTTAAATGTTTTACAATTATGTTAAAATTCTGTGAGAAAGGTTGATGATTGAAAAAAATCGGCTATTATAAGATAAAAGTGTTTCTGACGGACAGCCAATGAAAGGGATTTATCGGCAGAGTTGACTGTCTGTGTACTTTTTATACTAAGGAACTGTCACAAAATATCATATGCAGATTATATACGAAGAGGAACTGACATTGACACAAAAGACGAAACTGAGACAGGAGCTGCGGCGGCAGCGCAGGAGAAATTCGGAATTTTTTAAGGCCTTTCTGATTATCGTGATTGTTGCTGCCGCCGTGTACATAGCGGGCTGTGTGTATTTTAACAGCCATTTTTACGGTGCGGGGACTATTTTCGGTATTGCAGTGCGCGGACAGACGGCGGAATCCATAAAAGAGCAGGTAAAGGAAAAGGTTGCGGATTACACTCTGACGATCACGACCCGGGACGGTGAGGAGACTGTCACGGCGGATCAGATTGCTCTGGAATACGACGACCGGGGAGAGATTGAGCAGCTGCTCGAGGAACAACGCGCGTTGTTGTGGATTTTTATGTTTGCCACCACGACAGATGATCACGAAATCAATGTGACAGCGGATGAAACTCTGCTCAGCGAGACCGTCAGCGCTCTTTCCTGCATGCAGGAGGAGAATATGACGGCTCCCACGGACGCCTGTCTGGAATATGCGGACGGCGTCTATGTCATTCAGGCGGAGACTTACGGGAACCAGCTGGAGTATGATACGGTTTTTCCGATTGTTTCAGACGCCGTTTACAGTGGCGAAAATGCGATTTCTCTGGATGAGCTCTCCTGCTATGCGGCGCCGGAGATTTACCAGGATAATGAAGATCTGCTTGCAGAGTGTGAATCGTTAAATAATCTGATTGATGTTGAGATTACCTATGATTTCAGCGACCGGACGATGGTGGTGGACGGTGATGTGATCTCGGGGTGGATTGTTTTTGGCGATGATTTCACCTATGAGATCGACGGGGAGGCCGTGGCGGATTATGTTTATGAGATGGCATATGAGACGGATACTTTCGGATTATCTCGCTCCTTTACGACCACCGGCGGTTCTGAAATTACGCTGAAGGGCGGGGATTATGGATGGCTGATCAACCAGAGCAGTACCACAGAGCAGCTTCTGGAGCTTCTGGAGGCGGGAGAGTCGGTGACGGTGGAGCCTGAGTATCGCTACAGCGGAATCTGCCGGGATACAGATGATATCGGGGATACCTATGTGGAGATCAGCATCTCGGCGCAGACCATGTGGGTCTATGTGGATGGTACCTGCGTGGTTTCCACACCGGTTGTGACGGGGAACTCTTCCAGAGGGTATGACACGCCGTCCGGAGGCGTGTGGGCAGTCGACGCGCGGCTCACAGATTATACCCTGAGCGGACAGGATTATAACACGGAGGTGAGCTACTGGCTTCCCTTCAATGGAAATGTGGGCATTCACGATGCGACCTGGCGGAGTTCATTCGGCGGAAATATTTACAAGACGAACGGCTCCCACGGGTGTGTCAACACACCGCTGTCCGCGATGAAGACGGTCTATGAGAATGTACAGATCGGGTATCCGGTGGTGGTCTATTGAGATATTTCGTAACTGTTCCGTACCGTTACGGTTATAAATACGAAGTTTCGTTGGTGAAGATTGTGAGTTTTTGGTGATATGCACAGGGGAGTAAGGAAACATGTCAGATAAAAAAATAAAAAAAGCAGGATGTAAAGAGAAAAAAAGGGGGAGAATTCTCAGTACAGTCATCCTGATTGCAGCTATCGCTGTGATGGCATTTTCCCTATGGAAATTAATCCCGATTCTGCTGGATTATAAGATGTCAGAAGATACGTATGAGGAGTTGATCGGAGAATGTGTGGATCTGGGAGAAGATGCGGAGGATGCAGATACAGAGGATGACGGCGGATATAATTGGG
This sequence comes from Lachnospiraceae bacterium, assembly GCA_020860745.1. GTDB lineage: Bacteria > Bacillota > Clostridia > Lachnospirales > Lachnospiraceae > Eubacterium_I. Next base: position 2,140 of record JAJBTR010000344.1, read on the forward strand.
CAGCTGTGCGGATTGATTTTGATTCTCTGAAGGCGATTAATCCGGATGTCATCGGATGGATCCGTTTTGATGATACGGAGACTGTTCCGGTGGATTATCCCATTCTGTATGGAGAGACAAATGACACTTACCTGCATATGAATCTCTATAGGGAATCCTATTCGGCGGGAAGTATTTTTCTGGAGGCGGCAAATTCTCCGGATTTTTCAGACTATTATAATATTATTTACGGGCACAATATGAAAAACGGTTCCATGTTCGGCAGTCTGAAAAAATACAGGCGGGAGGAGGATTTTTACGAGTCCAATCCCTGTTTTACGATTTACACGGAGTCGGCCGCTTACCGCTATCAGATTTTTTCCTATGAGGAGGTAAAGGACGACAGTGAGATTTATACGGTTGGTTATCAGCCTTATGAGATTTACCAGAGCCTGATCGACGCCATGGTGGCCGGGTCGATGAATAACACGGGCATCACACCGGATTGCAGCGACAGGATTGTGACGCTTTCGACCTGTACGTCCACGGGGGACAATTACCGCTTTGTACTGCATGCGGTTCTGGTTGACCAGGCGGAGTATGAATGATACAATAAATTTATTTAAAATCAGCTTTATGCTAAGCTGTTGATATGATACTTTCATTTACTGAAAGGGAAAAGCTCCTGTGGCAATTATTGCTGCAGGATTTTTTGTGAAAATCAATCAGAAAACAGGCAAAATAGAGGAACCTGTTGGATATAATTGGCAATTTATGCAATAAAGATGTAAAATATCTGTTAACATTTTGTTGCAAATATGAAAAAGGAGGAAACAATGGAAACAAGGGGGAAATTATTTTGGAAGCGCTGTCTGACTTTCGTCATGGCGATTGTTTTGATATGCGCTATGCTGCCGTCTTATG
>JAJBTR010000286.1 GCA_020860745.1 Lachnospiraceae bacterium
AAGTATCCGCGATGAGCAGGGACGTCCGCTTGCCGGTCAGTATGTGGGCGTAGGAAGAGATACGCCGTATGGCCTGGTTTTGAGGAATCATTACTGGCTTGGAGATACTCTGCCGTTCCCGGCGGAGCAGGTGGAAAAAATGTTCCCTATAGAAATGGGTCTCGGCGTGATGAATCATGACATGAATGAGTTTCATATCTTAAGTAAAGTAATCCCGACCTATTATCTCCGGGATAAGTGGGAGGAACTTGGAGCGCCGGAACCGTTTGCGAAGACAAAGAAATGGGCGGACAAAATGACACCGAGAGTGTTGGCGTAAAATTCTCATATTTTATAATACAAAAACGGTCGGTTTTTAACCGGCCGTTTTTGCATGTAAGGTTTTCGATATATTTAAAGAAAGTATTACTTACGTCCTGCCAGAGCATCGTCCAGCGGTTTCCCGGCTGCTTTTCTGTACTTATCGTCCATTTCTTTTACATGGGACGGTTTAAACAGAAGCATCAGGATAACAGATAATGCAGCGGCAATCGCTGTCACCATAAATACAGCCCGATAGCCCATGGCGGAGTAAAGCAGTCTGGCAATTACCATCGGCCCCATGGCGGACAGAATATTCGCGATAGGGTTGAGCCCTGCAAACACGCTGGAGAAGTCTTCCCTGCGCCAATACTGTGCCGCCGAAGATACGGTATAGTTGGAGCCGGCACCCATAAACAGCGCCAGGCAGATCATGGAGATCAGCAGCGCGATTGCGTTGGGGATCATGCCCAGAATACCTGCAAGAAGCATGATTGCGGACGCCATGATGATTGATTTCCTCGTGCCAATTTTGGTATCAATGATACCCAGGAGATAGCTGCCGATACAGCCGAAAATCATGATCAGTACCATAACTCCGGTATATCCGCCCAGGAAAGAAAGCTCTCCCTCAAATTGTCCTATAATCGCGCTGGTCTGGGTCATCATGCCGACAGAGAACATCAGCAGGAATCCCTCCGGAATGACTATGAACCAGAAATCACGGCAGGCATAGAGGTGATTCGCCTTCCATACGGTTGCCTTCTTGTCTTCGAGTTCCTGTTCCATCATGGCTTTTGCCATTTCCGGTGTCAGACTCTTGTCGTTGTCACGATAGCATCCGCACTGCTCCGGGTAATCCTTCAGGAAAATCACACCGATCAGCCAGCCGATGACAAAGATGATGAAGAAAGGCATGTAAGCGCCGCTCACATTCGGTTCGCCGGAAGCAAACACGCTGTTCGCGAATGCGCCGATGCAGCCGTTTGCAATCGGAAAGGCGATGGTGGCAATACCCATGATGGTTCCTTTCCGTCTCGGGAACCACTGACCAACCAGGATACTTACGGAGAATGTAGCGTACATGGTTGTACATACCACCTCCAGCGCATAGCAGACGCACCATACGTTTGCGCTGGAGAACGGAAGGAACATGATCAGCATACCCAGAATCAGGGAAATCAGACCAAGAACTGCACTGAAAATTTTGATGTTAAATTTCCGGATCTGTCCGGATATTGCCAGCTGGATTGCGATTCCGATCAGTCCGCAGACCGTGTAAATGGTGGAGATTTTTGTCGCTCCGCCATAAAAGTCGGCGAGAATGTTCAGGGGATAGTTTGTGAATGCCGTGTATGTAAAAAACGCGATAAACTGGTAAATGACAAGCATCCATCCCCGGAAACCAATGTTGATTGATTTTTTTTGTGTCATTTGTTTTCTCCCTTTGTTCTTATGAGCAGTCATAATTTTATATTTCGTTGTAAATGTAAAAATGTCATATGTTTACAGCTTCAGTGAATTCCCCATGGCCATCACATTCTCCAGCTTTGCGTTCATCGGTACTTCGCAGCCGGAACCGAGCATAAATCCGCCTTTCATTCCGACATCCTGAATCAGTTTCTCGCAGTACTCAGAAACCTCATCCGGTGTGCCGTAGCAGAGCAGGGAAGCCGGAACATCGCCGCGCATGCTCTGCCATCCCTCCAGAATCTCGAATGCCTTGCGCATGTCGGTGTCGCCGTCTAACTCAAAATGTACGCTGGATTTGGGAACCTCCTTGAAGTATTTGAGCATCGGAAGCCAGTTGCCATCGGCATGCAGAATGGTAGTCATCCCTTCAGCCCAGAACGCCTCGATCATCATCTTTAACGCCGGCCAGCAGAATTCCTCAAAGGAATCCGGGGAGACGAAGGTGGCGGAGGAGCGCATCGCATAGACGCCGATACGGTTTCCATGTCCCTGTTTGGCTCCGGCGATGGTCTGGCCGATCACATCCGGCGTGCATTTCATGACGACTTCTTTTACTTTTTCCGGATAATCGAACATATCAAAACAGAATTCTTCCATTGTGTGCGACTGGGACAGGGTGTCATAGACCGGAGCGCAGGCTGTGTGTGTCAGCGGTGCGATACCCTGGGAGATAAAGTGCATCGCCATCTTTCCGCAGTTTTCTCCCATAACGCCGAACCGCGCCATCAGCTGTTCCGGCGAGGTAAACGGCGGATTCTGGATGCGGCAGAGCATCATGCCGTTCCATGCCTGCCAGCCCATCTGCAGAATGCGGTCGTATTCTTCGCCGTCCTGCAGATCAAACAGGTCTGTCTCCACAAACTGGTACAGGTCGTTTTCGCCCAGCTCTTTTCCGGGAAGACGGACAGGGAGTCCCATGACAAACACGTTATCTTTCAAAAGGGTGCACATCATGACATCCGGTTTTCCGATTTTTGCAAAGGTAATGTCGAGCGCTTCGATATTACGGTCGACACTATTGATCATTTCTGCCTGTGAGATGCCGGAACAGGTGCCGGCTCAGGTTAAGATCTGCGGCATGTAGGGAATCTCCGAGCGGTCCTTCGGTTTTTCCATGCGCAGCATCCGTTCAAATTTCTCGTTTGAGTTCATAGTCAGTTCTCCTCCTTGTGTTTTTTTCGGTTTGACGGTTTCTTAGAGAGTACAATAAAAATTCTTAGTGACCCCCGACTGTTTAATTATATTCCAACATATTTAAGTAGAATG